>JBJENU010000156.1:0-2400 GCA_051880355.1 Lachnospiraceae bacterium
CGGCCCTGGCAATTCTGAAACGCATAGGAACGCCGCGCTCTGATATATCCATCTCTATAGTTGTTGTAAGTCTGTTATCACATGCAAAAATAAATTCTGATATATCCAGCTTTCCTGCTTTTGAAGCTGCCGACACACAGGCTCCCTTCACGTAAAGGTTCTGACCTGCAAATACTCTGCGCCGGTTGCACAAAAATCCTAAAAGTCCTTTAGGCAGCTGTGGCTCATCAAATTTTTCACCTGTCAGATAAACGCTTGAAATAATCTGCCTGTCAAATTTCTGTCTTGTGACCTCTTCAAGATAAACAGCACCAGCCTCAAGAGCTTTATTGCCTGCTGCAATTTCTCCAATATCACCGTCATTATATGAATCGGTGTCAACCATAATTATTGTGCCTTCTGATGTTTTATTGCTGTGAAGCCTGTAAAAGAAAAGTCCGTTTTTGGAAAAATCCATAAGCATACTGCCGCTGCCCCAAAGCTCCCGCTTGGTAGTGACGACATAATGGCAATAGCTTTCCACATGACTGATAAAATTAACCTTTTTTTCAAGTCCAAAGCATTTAAACACTTTTCTTAAAAGCTCAATTAATGTGATATGGAAATTATCCAAAGTAACGCAAAGTCCGGAAATTTTTGAAACACCGGTTACTCTGTAAGCATTTTCAAGGATTGTTTCTATGTGCCTGTAAAGAGAGCTTTCCTCAATCCTTGCAGCCTCTCCTGCCTCCATAACCATTTCCGACACTGAAACCGGATTGGTAAGAATCATCTGACTTCCCCAGAAAGGTATGGATTCTATATCTTTAGTTTTATCGTTATAAAAGCTTATCTGTGATGAATTTTCAGTTAAATCCATTCCCATAATGAGCTCATCCATAGTTTTTCACCCTTCCTGGTCCATAATTTTAAAAAGCTGTTCAGATGCGTAATCTTTAACAAAATAACTGTTGAGCAGCTTTCTTAAGGTTTCAAAGTCCTTAAGTTCTTCACACGAAAGCAGTTCATTAATTGAATCAAATCTTCCCTGAGCCGCACCGGTATTAAGCTCTGTTGCCACAATAGTATGGCTCTCTGTAATATTTTCTTTGCCGTCATGCTGTTCCACAATATAGTACTGCACTGAATCTGAGTAAAACAAAGTCAGTTCCTTTACAAAAATACCCGGGTATACAGGCGTCATTCCCTGTGATATAAATCTGCTGCCGCTTTCTCCTCCTGCAACCATATAATTAATCGTCACATGATATTCCGGATTGGTTCTGTACTCAATATATGTCTTGTCCAGCATGGCAAGCGGCATAGGTATTTTACCCATAAACTTTTTGTAAAAGCCGAAATAAATTTTCTTTGAATCCATTTCATCAATAAGCCTTTTACATAGTGCAAGCTGTTTTTCAGACAATCTGCTTTCGTCCGAATAATATTTTAAAACTGCCAGTTTTTCCACAAGGGGTTCATCATTAAAATGCTCCAGCTTTGCCTCTGCAAATTCCACCACCTGCTGTGGAATAATGATTTTCCTGACAAAATAATTATAGCAGTGATACCCCAGATACGCCTCCACCATCTTTCTGCCCGCACCCTTACTGTTGTATGAGGCAAAGATATCTTCCATCTTAGTTGAGGTGCTGTGGGTAAACATCATCTGTGCAAGGAGCCTCTCTTCCAGATTGTAATTTTCAACCTGAAAATTGACGCTTGCTTCCCACAGATTAATCATATCTTTAGTTGAACCGTTATAAAATTCAGCCAGATATGCAAGTATTGTTTCATTATACTTATGATTTACATAGCACCTGAAACAGATATTTATAAGCAGTGCATTCTCCCTGCCTTCATATGCTTCGATAAGTCCTGCTGAAAGCTTCATAAGTCTTGGCGGATATACGCCGGCACATCCGAACTTTGCCACCAGCTCTCCTGCCTTATTAAGCATACCGTGAACAATACATGTTTCTATCATATATGTGGCTTCTTTTGAGTCCAGGTCGTTAAAAATTCCCGCCTGTTCCAATTCTCCACAAATTATGTCAAACTCATTTCCGGCATATTTTTCATAATAATAAGTGGCAATAAGTCTGGCAATTTCCTTTTTAAATTCATTATTGAGCGGAGCTTCTTTATAGAGCCTTACTGCCAGCCCTGCCACATTCTTAACGTCGTATCTGTATTTTAAAAACTTCTGCACCATATGAACATCAAACAAATGGTTTTCCATTCCCACAAGCTCATAGACCCGCTCCTCACTGATAACACCATCCATCAGGGTCTCACGTGAATACTCAACTGAGCCTGCGTATTTTCTTCCAAAGCTGTCCTCCAGCACAATTTTACAGTCCTCAGTATATACTGCACCGTAAGCACATCCGTTGTTCATTGGAACAAAAACGGCCTTAT
>JBJENU010000157.1:0-2399 GCA_051880355.1 Lachnospiraceae bacterium
ATCAATAAGCTGTTCTGTTACCGTGGGCTTATTCCAGAAATGATATTTCCTGGTGTAGCTTCTTCCGATTACTATCTTAGTCACTCCTGATATTCTGGCAAATTCTGCAATCTGATAAGAGATATTTTCTCCTATGACAGAAATTATGTCAGCTCCACAATCCTTTGCAAAGCGTATATTGGCCTGAAGTCTCTGCTCATCCTCCAGAGACAGCACGTCATTTTCTGATTTTTTTACGTAGATAGCTGTAAGTGATGCCCCAAAGGCGTTTGCCATCTTAGCTGCGGTGTCAATAATTCTTTTGTTGGACGGTGACGGGGACAGACATACAAGTATATGTTCTTTTATATTCTGAAGCATTTCTGAATACTGCTATATTCCCCAAGCACCAGCAGAGTCTCTTCATCCTCAAAAATAGTCTCCGGAGTAACTGACAGATTCATATCGCCGTTCTTTTTTACAGCCATAACATTTATGCCGTATTTTTTCCGGATATCCACCCCGCCTACGCTTTTTCCTACCCATTCTCTCGGCACCGCCACCTCAAAAATGGCATGATTGTCATCCAGCTTTATATAGTCCAGAATGTAGTCTGACGTATACCTGATTGCAGTCCATTTTGCAATCTGTCTCTCCGGATTAATAACGCCATCCGCTCCGTTTCTTAAAAGGAACTTCTCCTGAACTTCCCTGTTGGCAAGAGCCACAACTTTCGTTCCGCCTAATTCCTTAAGTAATGACGTTGTTTCGAGGGAACTCTGAAAATCATCTCCAATGGCAACAATACATACGTCATAATTGTTAACTCCAAGAGTTTTTAAAAATTCCTCCTTTGTGCTGTCACCAATAATGGCATCAGTAACATATGACATAACCTCATTAATTCTATCTTCATTTTTGTCAACTACCAGAACCTCATGTCCCATCTGTGTAATCTGTTTTGCCACCAGTTTTCCGAAATTACCAAGACCTATTAATAAAATTGATTTCATAATCTTCACCTAACCTACCATAATATTTTCCACAGGGAATTTTGATGTTTCTGAATCCTTTTTTGAAAAAGCTGCATATATAACTGTAAGGCCTCCAACTCTACCAATAAACATCAGTACAATTAACACAATTCTAGCCACAGCCCCAAGCCCGGGCGTAATTCCCAAGGTAAGTCCAACCGTTCCTATTGCTGACATTGTCTCAAATAAGCACTGATGAATTGGTATATTTTCTGCCATATTTATTATAAGTGCCGCAATCAGGGAAAAAGAAATATACATAAAGAAAATGGTTGATGCACTCTTTACTACCGAATCCTCTATTCTTCTTCCAAAGTATTTTGCATTCTTTTTTTCCTTAAATACTGCTATGGCATTTGCCACCAGAATGGCAAGGGTTGTAGTCTTCATTCCTCCTGCCGTTGAGCCCGGAGAGCCGCCGATAATCATTAATATCATAATAATTGACTGTCCTGCCTCCGTCATTGAAGCAAAATCAACTGAATTAAACCCTGCCGTTCTCGGCGTTACTGCCTGAAAAAGGGACGAACAGAATCTTTGCCCGAAAGGCTGACCTGCAAAATCACAGGTAAAAAATATAATAAACGGAACAAGTATAAGCACAAAGGTTGTAACCAGTATTACCTTGCTCTGCATCCTGTACTGGCTGAACTTTAATTTCTTGGTAACAATATCGTCCCATGTAAGGAAGCCGATACCGCCTATCACAATCAAAAGTGAGAAAACCACCATCACATAGATATCATCACCAAATGATGTCAGGGAGCTGAACTGGCCTGTCTTATCTCCCATCAAATCAAAGCCTGCGTTGCAGAATGCCGAAACTGAATGGAAAACAGACATCCAGATGCCCTTAAGTCCGTACCTTTTTACAAATACCGGAAGCAGTGCAAGCGCACCTGCTCCTTCAATTATAATTGAAATTTTAAGGACAAATTTTATAAGCTTCATAACGCCTCCCACCTGTGGAGCCGCCAGAGAATTCTGTATTGTCTGTCTCTGCATCAGGGATATCTTTTTTCCTGCCAGCATTGCCAGAAATGAAGCTATTGTAATAACTCCAAGACCGCCAATCTGAATCAGCACAAGTATAATAAACTGTCCGAAATATGACCAGTAAGTGGCTGTATCCTTAACAACCAGTCCCGTAACACAAACTGAAGATGTTGCCGTAAAAAGTGAATCCCCAAATGGTGTAAATACATGCTCTTTTGATGAAATCGGAAGCATCAGCAGAATTGTTCCCAGCAAAATTACAGAGGCAAATCCTAAAATGATAATCTGGAATGATGTCATTTTCTTAGCCTTAAATATCCTGCTCATTGCGAGCCCTCCTTTAACTTGTATACACAAAAATTATACCTTAAAACAATATAAAACTATATT
>JBJENU010000158.1:0-2398 GCA_051880355.1 Lachnospiraceae bacterium
TCAAATCTATTGACTTGCCCGGCACAGACTTCTGCCATGTAGTATTTCTTGGAATTTCAAGTCCGAAACACCGGTACACATTTCTGGTATATAACGAACAATCCATTGAATTAAGCATACCACCCCAGCCATAACGGTTACCAAGGCATGAAAAAGCCACATCCAATATATTTTTCTGGGTCAGCAAAGGATATCCAATACTTACATTACAATGCTGTGGAATCAGGGCCATCTTTTTAACATAATTGCCATTTTCATCGGCCACAGGCAGATACACAACATAATTATTCCAGGTACCCCGTTCCCCAATTGTGTCGGGAATTAACTCCTTTGGAACCAGCTTAAGGCAAGTACCTATATTAAGCTCCAGTCCTGAAGAATAGGGCGTGGTAACGGACTTGTCAAGGATAATCTTATCCTCTGTCACTACAAGAAAATCACTGCCAGTTACATCAACCTTCCATGCATCCAGCCATTCCTCTTTTGTCCGGCATACAGCCAGACTATCACCGCAGACCCATCCTGTACAGTTAGCTGAATACCCCCAATAAAAGGTTGTACCGTCTACTATACATTGCTGCTTAATTACAAATGGTTCATTGACACACATTGCTGCACTCTGAATTTCATCATCCGAGTCATCAGAGGAATATCCGATAATATCATTAGTTGGCCAACCTTTAAGATTGGCAATTTTAGTTGAAACAGCATACAAAACCTCTCTGTTTTCATCAGTAAAACCGGTATTTGCAATTGCCTCCTTTAATTTGCCGAAATACTGTTCATTATCAAGGAGCATACCATCAACATAATATTTCCTTGTGCCTGCAGATGCACTTGCAAGTGAAGTCTTCAGTGCAGCCGCATTGTAAGTTGACTCAATATTGCAAAGGTCATACATATTGGTTCCTTCTGCTGCAATTGTAGCTTTGTTGAGGTCCTCTATTTCTTCCTTAGTCATTAAAATCTGGTCGGGAACAACGCCTGTCTTATCGTACCAGTATTCAGACTTATTCATTTCATCTGTTACACCGCCTGAATAATTAATATTTCCGTCGGCATAAGTTACAATAGTCATTCCCACAAGCATCACTGCTGTAAGGCAAATTATTAAGAGTCTTTTAGACGCTTTCATATGCTCTTCCCTCCTGTAATTAAATACTGATACAATTTTATCAAAACCAGTTGAATAATACAAGCCAAAACTCCATCCCTTTTTGCAGGATGGAGTTCTGTTTGCTAAAATAATGAAATTATATCTATCAGTTCATGCCTGAAGGTCATTGTGCCGCCGGACCGGGCATTTGTATTGCTTGCTGCAATTTCCCCGGCAATCCCCATACATTCAACAGCTGCCTTAGCTGAAATAAAATCATTGTGCACCGCCAGAAAAGCAGCCACAATTGTTGTGGACATACAGCCGCTTCCCGTGATTCTGCTCATCATAACATTGCCACGGGTTACTTCTGCCCACATAGTTTTGTCTGCAAGAAAATCCACAGGCCCTGAAGCTATAAGAATTGTGTTCCATTTTTTTGCAGCCTCCTGCATCATAGGCTTTATCATATCAATATCATTATCATTGGTGGAAGGATCATCCACACCTGCTGCCATATTGATATTATTGATTAATGCACAGATTTCGGCAAAATTACCTCGAATCGCAGCCGGTCTTACCTCTTCTATCAGTTCAAGGCATTTCTGCCTTCTGTAGGTCGATGCTGCAACACCGACAGGGTCAATAACAACAGGTATCCCACATTCCCTTGCCTTCTTTCCGGCTATGAGCATTGCATCAAAATCATCCACAGCTCCCATATTCAGTACAAGACCGCTTACATGGCTGACAATTTCAGCTACCTCCATAGGATGGTGGGCCATGGTAGGTGATGCGCCAATTGCCAGAAGAATATTGGCACAGTCATTCACCGTTACCATATTGGTTATGCACTGTATCACAGGTCTTTTTCTTATGATTTCCTTATGCAATTTTTCAATGTAATCAGGCAGAATATTATTCATGATTTTCTATAATTCCTTTTAAATACTTAAGCGAACCCGATGCATCCATTACAGTAATAATAACTGCTGCAATGACTGTACCTACTGCTGTACTGATTAAGAATGGTACAACAAAGGTAAACAGTGCCGCTGCGCTGTTGTTCATAATAAGCTTGGCAATAGGAAATGCCAGCATACCACCGATAACTGATGTACCAAAGATTTCACCGATATATGCCAGTGGCAGTTTCTTGCCATACTTGTAAAGCAGGCTGGCTAAAAGCACACCGCACATACTTCCAGGAAACGCGAGCAATGTTCCAAGTCCAAACAGGTTGCGGATAAGACTTGCAACAAATGCACAGGCAAGTCCCCACCACGGACCTACAAATACTGC
>JBJENU010000159.1:0-2381 GCA_051880355.1 Lachnospiraceae bacterium
ATGCACACCAGTATATACCCTGCCCCATTAACCAAATCGATAACGGGATACTGTAATGAGATTTTAGCTTCACAGTGCCTGCACCTGCCTAATAAGAAAATGTAACTCACAAGTGGTATGGAATCATACCACTTGATATCTGAGCCACATTTTGTACAGTGAGACCTTTTGAACAGCTTACTGTCTTTTTCCGGCAGCCGGTCAATTAACAGATTGGCAGTTTCGCCAAAGAAAAGACCTATTAAAAATATTAATATGTATATCACTGCCTTCGTCATATCAAGGTCTCCCTCTGTATTTTAAATCTAAATTACTTTGTTACTGAATAAATATCATTTGTTCCGTCAGTTACCTTAACTTCACATTTTCCTGTTACAGCATTCATTAACACTTGTAACGTGGTTGCAGAAGAGAACATGTTGGATTCAAACACAACTGTTGTATATCCCACTGTTGCCTGAACAGACTCCTGGAATGTAGAAACTGCTGAGCCAGAAAATGCAACATTAGTACCACTTGTTGCAATAGTAATACCACAGCTACTAGCAATATCTGTAGTTGCGCCTGATGCAACGGTTGGCTTACTTGTTAAGTCTGGATCTGCCCATGCAATTGCTACTGCAGTAGCAATTGCATCAACAGCCTGCTTATCCTTAGATGCCTTTGCCTTATCTAACTGTCCAAGTACTGATGGTGCTAATACACCAACAAGAATTGCCATAATGGCAATTACAACAATAAGTTCTACAAGTGAGAAACCTTTGTTGTTTAACTTCATTTCGTTCTTCATTTTGAACTTCCTCCCTTATAATCATAATAATTATATAATTAATCAGAAAACGGGTACTGCTTTCTGAATTAATTCATATTAGCCAATTCCATCATACATGGAAACCATCGGCGTATAAATTGCCAATACAACAATAAGAACAATAACAGCCATAAATACCGTAATTGCCGGTTCCAAAACTGCTGTGAGCTGCTGAGTTGCATTTTCCACTTCTTCATCATAATACCCCGCGCAGCTTTCAAGCATCTGTTCCAGATTACCTGTTTCCTCACCAATTCCTACCATATGGCAAATCATTGGAGGAAATAATTCTGTTCTTTTCAATTCACCCGAAAGAGATGAACCAAGAGATACATTATCCCTAACATCAAGCAATGCCTCTTTATATAACAAATTATCCATTGTTTTCGAACAGATATCAAGTGCATCCATCATGGACATACCTGCCATAAGAAGCGTCTGAAGTGTCTGAGCAAATCTTGCGCATGCCGTCTTCATTACCAGATTATTTACAACAGGAATTTTTATCTGTGCTTTTGCAATAATATACTTACCCTGAGCGCTTTTTGAAAAAGCAATCCAGATTCCGGCAATTGCTCCAACTATCAATAATAATATGTACCATTTATCAATAATAAAATTACTTGCCGAGATTAAAATTCTCGTCATAATTGGCAATTCCATCTCCATTGTCTCAAACATATCAACAAAAGTCGGCATAACAAATGCAAGAATAGCAATAACAACAATAATCAGGACAACAATCAGAATAATCGGATATGTCATTGCTTTCTTTACCAATGATTTAATATGGTTATCTTTTTCAAACTGAATTGCCATTCTGCTCATGGCAATTTCCAAGCTACCAGAAGCCTCGCCAGCTTCCACCATGCTGATAAATAATCTCGAAAAAATATCTGGATTTCTCGAAAAGGCCGCGGATAAAGTATCACCCTTTTCCACACTATCTCTTGTTTCCATCAAAGCCTTAGCAAGTCTTTTATTTTCAGTCTGTTCTGCAAGCATCTCCAATGCCTGTACAATACTGACGCCTGCTTCAATAATGCTTACAAACTGCCGGCAGAATACACATAAATCACGCGAAGTAACCTTTTTCTGTCCGATTTTAAACGGTAATTCTATTTCTTTGTCTAACGCACCCGCCTCATTAATATCCAAAAGCATTCCGCCCTGTGCTTTAATCATAGCTTTTGCTTCTTCAATATCAACGGCATTAACACTACTTTTCTGTTCTTTTCCATCCGGCATTAATGCCTTATAGTTAAAAGTCGCCATTCTTCTCTCCAATCTAATTGTAAGAATAATTAACTAATACATGTATATAATAACATACAATCCATATTTTGTAAATTTTTTATTAAAAATTTTTTTATTTTATTTATATTGCATTCAACTATATTTTGCAAGGCAAAAATTGTACATTTTGTACAAATTAGCATTGCTAATTTATATATTTTTACGCTTTTCAACAATATCATGTCGAATTCCAGATACATTTTGCTATTTAAATGCGATTTTTATTTGATTAATTTTACAAAAAGGCATTATATTCATATTTTGTTCATATTTT
>JBJENU010000160.1:0-2380 GCA_051880355.1 Lachnospiraceae bacterium
ATTACCGGCGTTGACAACGTGTTTGAACAGCTGAATATACGCATAAATGATTCATACTATTACCTTGTTCCCCCTAAGTCAGGACATATGTACGGAGTTATTTACTCCGGCTCTCCCGAATCGCTTACTGTAACCTACAATGGTTTGCAGAGCCAGTACTATCCTGATTTGAATAAAAATTATATAATTGACTTTGGATTTGTAACAGAAAATGATAATCTGGTAATAAGCAGCAGTTCAACTGTAAACATGGATTTGTATATGCTTAATGATGAGGCATTTACCCAGGCTCATGACATTATGGTAAAGTCAGGCTTTAATATGACACAGTTTGATGATACCCACATTGAAGGAACGGTTACCCTTGAGTTGGCTTCAGACTTTCTGTTCTCTATTCCTTACGACCCTAACTGGGTGGTAAAGGTTGACGGCAACAAGGTTGATACCAAAGATTTCCGAAAAGCCTTACTCTCAATAAGTCTTGAGGCAGGCAGTCATACCATCACACTTGATTACAGACAGACTGCCTTTATAAAAGGTTTGCTGATTACTATTGGAAGTGCACTTATTCTTTTATGCATCTATTTGTTTAAACGCCTCAATCTGGCTGAAGCAATTAGAAAATATATTAAGAGTTCTACTCCGAAACTTCTTGACGAAATTGAAGAATAGACTTATTATTTAAAATGATTAAAATATTTACTGGAGGATTTACCCATGAAGCTTTGGGGCGGACGCTTTACTAAAGAAACAGACCAATTGGTTTATAATTTTAATGCTTCTATCTCTTTTGATCAGAAGTTCTACAGACAGGACATTAAGGGCAGTCTTGCCCATGTTGCAATGCTTGGAAAGCAGGGAATTATCTCTGCCGATGAACAGACCAAGATTGAGGAAGGCCTTAAAGGAATTCTTGAAGATATTGAAAACGGCACCCTTGAGATTTCCTCTGCCTATGAAGATATTCACAGCTTTGTTGAAGCTACTCTTATTGAGAGAATCGGTGACACCGGCAAAAAACTTCACACAGGCAGAAGCCGCAACGATCAGGTTGCCCTTGATATGAGACTTTACACAAGAGACGAGGTTGTCGCAGTTAATGAGCTTGTGCGTGACCTTATGAAGGTTATTCTCCGCATTATGAAAGAAAATGTTACCAGCTATATGCCTGGTTTTACACATTTACAGAAGGCTCAGCCTGTGACTGTTGCCCACCACTTTGGCGCTTATTTTGAAATGTTTAAGCGTGACAGACAGCGTCTAAGTGACATCTATGAGAGAATGAACTACTGTCCTCTCGGTGCAGGTGCTCTTGCCGGCACAACATATCCTCTTGACAGAGAGTACACAGCAAGCCTGCTTGATTTTTATGGTCCGACTCTTAACAGTATGGATTCAGTTTCTGACAGAGATTACCTTATCGAGTTTTTAAGTGCCCTGTCAACAATTATGATGCATCTGAGCAGAGTTTCTGAGGAAATTATCATCTGGAATTCCAACGAATACAGATTTGTTGAACTTGATGATTCTTACAGCACCGGCAGCAGCATTATGCCACAGAAAAAGAATCCTGATATTGCAGAGCTTGTCCGCGGCAAAACAGGCCGTGTATACGGCGCACTCACAAGCCTTCTTACAACCATGAAGGGAATCCCTCTGGCATACAACAAGGATATGCAGGAAGACAAGGAGCTTACCTTTGATGCTATTGATACCGTGAAAGGCTGCCTTGCACTCTTTACCGGTATGATTGACACTATGAAATTCAACCTTCCTGTTATGGAGGCAAGTGCTAAAAATGGCTTTACAAACGCCACAGATGCCGCTGATTACCTTGTAAAAAAAGGCGTACCATTCCGTGATGCCCACGGCATTGTCGGTCAGCTGGTACTCTTCTGCATTGATAAAAATATTTCTCTTGATGACATAACACTTGATGAATACAAGGCCATAAGCCCTGTATTTGAAGAAGATATCTATGAGGCAATCAGCCTTAAGACCTGTGTGGAAAAACGTCTTACAATCGGTGCTCCTGGTTCTGAGGCAATGGAAAAGGTTATTAGAATTTGTGAAGAGGCTGTAAAATGATAAAATTTGATTTACGCCCTGATGAAGCGGTAATTGTTCCGAATAAAAAAATACGTTACGAAAAAGGTGGCTTCCACGACGAGCTGGTTCTCACCAATTACGATGTTATACATATTCACCAGTATAAGACAGGCTGGTTTTCAAAGGATACAGAAATTAAAAGATATTCTGTCAGGGACATTAAAATCTACGAAGGAAAAGTCCAGGCTATGCTTGACAAGTCAGGCAATTATCCTAAGCTTGTTATTTATTTTACAGATAAGTTTGAAGAATATTATTTTCAATCCAAAAA
>JBJENU010000161.1:0-2375 GCA_051880355.1 Lachnospiraceae bacterium
CATCTACACCACTTTTGGCTGCCAGACACAGGGCGGATACCATGCTGTCATCCACAATCAAATAAGGCGTGGTGATGTAAACATAGTCTCTGGCATTGTTCAATACCTGCATATAGACATGCTCACCCACGTTTTCATCGTCCATGGGGCTGTCCGCATAGGGTTGAACGAATCCATTGGCCGTGATAAGGCAGGCGTTATCCTTCCATGGATAGAAGCTTTCGAAACTCTCTTTTTGTTTAGTGCAGAGCTGCCACATTTCCAAAAACATCAGTGTCATGCTCCAGGCGGCCTTGCCCTCTACCATAATGGCCGAATCCTTCCAGTATCCGTGCTTCTCAATGATGTTGGCATATTCGTCGGCCAGATTGATCCCCCCGGTAAACGCCACCTTGCCGTCAATGGATGTGATCTTCCGGTGGTCCCGGTTGTTCTGCATGACGGAGAGGACCGGCCGGAAGGGGTTGAAAGTCCTGCATTGAATCCCATACGCCTCCAGCTGCTTTGCGTAATTCTTCGGCAAAGTGAGAAAACAGCCGATGTCGTCGTAAAGTAAACGCACCTCAACGCCTTGGGCAGCCTTTTCCTTCAGAATCTCCAACAGTGTTATGGATGTATCCATTGGAGCGGTTGATAAAGAAGAGGCTGAAAAAGTAGATCAGCAGAATAGGACACACCAGAATGATGCTGAGCAGGACGCTACAACGCAGAGTACTACCGGGGAAACAGTGGCACAACAGCCCAAGGTATTATTTAGCATTGTATGTACCTATTACCCAATCGCTGCTGACAGTGATGAGACAGCAACGACCATAGCAGTGCAATAGGGGGAACAGATATGAAAAAAACGTCAGCAAAACAAGTTATGACTTATGTGTTATTGGTTGGATTACTGGTTCTTATAGCTGTATATTTCTTAGTATATAAGGCATACAATGATAAAGCGGCTGCTATTAGAACCTCTAATGTGTCATTAACCGAAAGAGTTAATGAACTAAAAGTATATTATGATGATATGGAGGCCTATCAGACAGAAATAGATTTGATGCAATCTGATGTGAATGCCATGCTGGATGTCTTTCCGGCAGATGTAAGAGAAGAAGATATTTTGGTATTGGCAATTGATACAGAAAAGAATCTGTATATAAATTATAGCAATATTAATATCGGAGCCAGAGAGGCTGTTTATACCATCCCGGCAGAAAAGGTGCAGACTGCAGGAATGGAAAACTTAACGGGTGATATCATTTTCGTTAAACGTGGAACGAGTTATGTGAATGTTACAGATTATGCAAATCTGAAGAACTGTGTGCAAATGATTAATGACAGCTCGGATAAACTGTCTATTAACAATATTACTTATAGCAGAAATTCAGATAGTACTGATTTGGAAGGCACGATTGAAGTGATTTTTTATTCGGTAATGGGAACCGGCAAAGAGTATGTTCCCCAGAATTTGCCTCAGTATGAAAGTGGTCTGTCTAACTTGTTCGGAATAGTAGAAACAGAATAAATTGTGGAATAGAATTGTGTATAATAGGCGGATAAGTATGAAAGAAGAAAAAGTATTCAGGAGAAAGAAACAACTGAATAATAAGGGCATGAGCCTGGTTGAGGTGTTGATTGCCATGGTCATTCTGGCGATTGTGGTTGGCCCTCTTCTTCGTACATTTGTGTTTTCAATCCAGCTGTCGAATCGTTCCAAGGAGCAGCAAAGAATAACCACGGCAGCACAGAGTATCATGGAGGGATTTAAAGCTTATTCTGTTCAGGAGTTATGTGAACAGTTTAATGCCGGTTCTTCCAAAGTTGTTTCGAATGCTGGTTCTGTACAGGAACTTGCCGTAAGCGATCATACAGGTGATGGCGTTGCGGATGTCAGTATTATTGGCGGGGAATTTGTTCCGTCACTTACTAATTCATATGCATTCGAATTGTGCAATGTAAAGTTTGAAGATGCATATTACGATGCCAAGGTCGAGGTGTCAGTAGATTCATCCAAAATTATTACGGTACAGGATGTTTCAACAATTGAAGATATGAATGCTTATAGAGATGCCGTGTATAAGCAGGGTGCTGATATGGATAGTAAAGTATATCAGGAAATCTTGACGCGTACAGCCAGTACTTTAAGCACCTTGAGTGGAGAGACTGTTTCTGCAACTGAAGTGGATGCTGATAAAATAGAGATATCGTCAAAAGTCACTACTATAAGCATTGAACAAGGTGCCTCTGCTACTATTAACATTGTAAAGGTTACGACGGCTTATACCTATAAGGTAGTAGGGCATCCTTACAAAATCGGCGAGACAGAGTATTCATATGACTTATCTGATACTATATTATATATTGATGAAGATGGTAATGTCACAGAC
>JBJENU010000162.1:0-2363 GCA_051880355.1 Lachnospiraceae bacterium
GCTTCCAAACATACTTACTATTAAATCATCCTTTTTTACAGCCAGTGACATAATAAGTATTGCAGCAGCCAGCCCTACTAAAAAGCTTATAATGTAATTCTGATATTTACTGTATTGCACTTAAATCTACCTTGTACATCATTTTACAATACAATATGCAAAAAGCCCGCATTTAATGCAGGCTTTATATAATCATTTCTGTAATTGCAGCTTGTATGCCAGAATTGCCCCGATTGTTTTACAATCCTGAATCTTGCCGTCATAAATCATTGATACGAGGTCATCAATATCCCATTCTTCAACCCGGATATACTCGCCCTCATCAAGCTTCTGCTGCGTCTTTATCAGATTTTTTGCAATATATACGTCTATTTTTTCATTGCAGTAGGCAGGAGCAGTTCTCACAGATATGAGAAACTTAAGCTCACCGGCTGACTTAAAACCGGTCTCTTCCTCAAGCTCTCTTGCCGCAGCCTCAATTGTAGGCTCGTCCTCACTGTTAAGTCCTCCGGCAGGAATTTCAAGTGTATCCCTGTCGATTGCCTCCCTAAACTGCCTTACCATTAAAATTCTGCCATTTTCCAGCACAGGAAGTACCGCCGCAGCTCCACGGTGCTTAATAAAATCCCACTCAACGCATTTATCCTCCGTGACCTGAATTTTATCTTTATAAAGCTCAAATATGGAGGCCTTGTGAAAAAGTGTTCTGTCTATCCGCCTTACTCTCTCCATGGAATCACCTTACTTATTCTCACATTTCTTATAACATTCCTTAGTGGCTTCAAAAAGCGACTTTCTGAAACCATTGGCTTCAAGTGCTGCAACTCCCTGAATAGTTGTACCACCCGGCGAACAGACTCTGTCCTTTAAAAGTCCCGGATGTTCCTTAGTCTCAAGCACCATTTTAGCAGAACCAAGTACAGTCTGTGCCACAAGCTCATAAGCCTTATCCCTTGGCATACCGCATGCCACCACGCTGTCAGCCAGAGCCTCAATGAACATATATACATAGGCCGGTGAACTGCCGCTGGCACATACTACCGCACTCATAAGCTTTTCCGGCACTATGGTAACCTTGCCAAAGGAACTGAAAAACTTTTTCAAAAAATCTCTTTCCTCAAAATCAAACAGTGCTTCATCATAGCTTAGTCCCGTCATGCCTTCTCCCACAAGTGCAGGAGTGTTTGGCATAGAGCGGACTACCCTCCGGTTAAGCCCGATGCCCTTTCTTATGTCGTCAATGGAAATTCCCGGTGCAAGGGAGATGACAACATTTTTTTCGGTCAGCACATTCATTATATTTTTATAAACTGTCGGATATACAGCAGGTTTTACCGCAAGAACTATGTACTTGGCATTATTGGCACATTCCGCATTGCTTTCGGCATACTGCACACCTGTCTCATCTGCAATTTTGCGGCACTTTGCCTTGTCAGGACAAGTAAAAATAATGTCTTCGGGCGCAAATTTTTTAAGTGCCCCCTTAAGCATTGCATATCCCATATTACCCATTCCAATAAATCCTATGAGTGCCATAAAATCCTCCTTTTTCACAAACAGTGACTGTTATTTATTCTCAAGAATCTTATCAATGCTTACCAATTTCACGCAGAGAACAAAAATCTCAGTTGCCTGCGCCATTTCCTCAGGTGAAGGGAATGAAGGTGCAATTCTGATTACGCTGTCCTTCGGGTCATTTCCGTATGGGAAAGTTGCACCTGCATTAGTAAGCACAACTCCTGCCTCCTTACATTTAGCCACAATGGCCTTGGCACAGCCCTCCATCGCATCAAAAGAGATAAAATAACCGCCATAAGGCTTAATCCATGTTCCAATACCTGCTCCGCTTAATTCCTTCTCAAGTACCTCAAGGGTTGCCTCAAACTTAGGTCTCATAAAGTCTGCATGCTTCTTCATATGAGCCTTCAGACCGTCAAGATTTTTAAAATAGCGAACATGTCTTAACTGGTTAATCTTGTCATGACCAATTGTCTGTACTGTAAGTGCCTTCTTGATGTCATCAATGTTAGCCTTAGATGTAGCCATTGCTGCAATACCTGCACCGGAAAAGCTAATCTTAGAGGTTGAAGCAAATTCGTAAACCATATCCGGATTACCTGCTTTCTCACATTCGCTGATAATATCAAGAATTTCAAACTGCTTATCATCATAAAGATGATGAATTACATATGCATTATCCCAATAAATTCTAAAATCCTTTGCGGCTGGCTTTAATGCCGCAAATCTTTTCACAGTATCATCTGAATAGCAGATTCCCTGTGGGTTAGAATACTTTGGAACGCACCAGATGCCCTTAACCGCTTCGTCATTGTTGACATACTGCTCAACCATATCCATATCAG
>JBJENU010000163.1:0-2354 GCA_051880355.1 Lachnospiraceae bacterium
ATGTCGCTTACGCGACCGCGCTCGGCGCGAGAGTCCGCAAGCGGACTCTTTTTATTGTATAAGATTAGGTCAATACATAAAATATTAAAAAAGTATTAAATCTTTCCATAATTGTAGACACGGAGAAAATAGTTGGTTATAATAACCATTATCTTATTTACGGAGGCAGAGATGTTAAATATATTCAAATTTATGAAAAAGGAAATTGGTCCGGCCATAATTATTGTATTGCTTTTGCTTGTGCAGGCATACTGTGACCTGTCATTGCCACAATACACTTCGGATATAGTGAATGTGGGAATTACCAATTATGGTATTGATTCCAATGTGCCGGAGGTTATAACGGAGAGCACCTTTAATTACGTGTCGGCTTTTCTTGATGAGGAGGACAGAACTCTTCTTAATGACAGCTATGAAGCTGCCGGCGAATATAAGGAAAGTGCATATAAACTCAAGGATGTTGATTCAGATACATTGAACAGATTATCTGATATAGTAACATATCCGTTAATTGCAGTTTCCACATTAAAGCAGTCTGATGGAGGCACTGTGGAGGATATGCTGAAATTTATGCCACAGGAAGCCAAGAAGGAGATGCTTGACAAGATTAGGGAACAGATGGAAACTATGGGAGAATCTTCTGTTGGAACAATGGTGGCAAAAATTATTCTTGAGGAGAAGGATGTTCTTGGTATTGACCCGGCTGTACAGCAGAACAGCTATATGTGGCGTGTGGGTGCCAGAATGATTGTAATGGCTGTGCTTATTATGGTTGTAGCCATACTTGTGGGTTATCTTGCTTCCAAGGTGGGAGCAAGAATTGGTATGAGGCTTAGACTTTCTGTTTTTGAGAGAGTTGTGGGCTTCTCCAATGCTGAGATAGACAAGTTCTCAACGGCATCACTTATTACAAGAAGTACCAATGATATCCAGCAGGTTCAGATGGTATGTGTAATGCTTCTGAGAATGGTGGCATATGCTCCGATTCTTGCCATAGGCGGTATTATTAAGGTTTCGGCAACCAAGACCGGTCTTGCATGGATTATTGTGGCGGCAGTGGCTGCCATCAGCGTACTCGTCATTATTCTTATGACTGTTGCCATGCCTAAGTTTAAAAAGATGCAGGTAATGGTTGACAGAGTTAATCTGGTAGCGAGGGAGATACTTACAGGTATTCCTGTTATCAGGGCATTCAGCCGTGAGAAGCACGAAGAAGACAGGTTCGACGGTGCCAACAAGGATTTGATGAATACCCAGTTATTTACCCAGAGAACCATGGCTACCATGATGCCGTTTATGACTGTTATTATGAACCTTGTAATGATTGGCATTGTGTGGTTCGGCGGCAAGGGTATTGATGCCGGAAATATGCAGGTTGGTGATATGATGGCATTTATGACGTACACCATGCAGATTATTATGTCATTCCTTATGCTGACAATGGTTTCAATTATGCTTCCACGTGCCGGAGTTGCAGCCAACAGAATTGCAGAAGTAATTAATACTGATTCAAGTGTAATTGACAACGAGCAGGTTGTTAAGCCACAGGGCAGAGGAGATATTGTATTTGATAATGTTTCTTTTTCTTATCCTGATGCTGATGAAAAGGTGCTTGAGAATATTTCCTTTACAGCCAGGGCGGGCACTACAACAGCTATTATCGGCAGCACAGGCAATGGTAAGTCAACACTTATTAATCTTATTCCAAGATTCTACGACGTAACTTCAGGAAGGATTACCATTGATGGTGTTGATATCAGGGATATGAGCCAGCATGATTTGAGGGATATGATTGGATATGTTCCACAGAAGGCAGTGTTGTTTTCAGGAACCATTAATTCTAACATTAAGTTCGGCGTTCCCGATGCCGGTGAGGATGTTGTAAAGAAAGCAGCAGATATTGCCCAGGCCACTGAGTTTATTGAGCAGAAGGAGGAGCAATTTGATGCTTCAATCGCCCAGGGAGGTACTAATGTATCCGGTGGCCAGAAACAGAGACTTTCCATCGCAAGAGCTATTGCAAAGCATCCTAAGATATACATTTTTGATGACAGCTTTTCTGCACTGGATTACAAGACAGATGTAACTCTTCGTAATGCTCTCAAGAAAGAAACCGGAGATGCCAATGTTATCATTGTAGCACAACGTATCAGCACAATTCTTCATGCTGAACAGATTATTGTTCTTGATGACGGCAAGATTGCAGGCTGCGGTACCCATAAGGAGCTTATGAAGAACTGTGAGGTTTACAGGCAGATTGCACAGTCCCAGTTATCTGCAAAAGATTTGGAAGATATTGAGAAGGAGGTGTAGCGGTATGGCACAACATAGAGGTAACAGACCTGGACCCGGTC
>JBJENU010000164.1:0-2354 GCA_051880355.1 Lachnospiraceae bacterium
TGTTTTCAATGGAAGCTATAAGGCCTGCTGTGTCTCCAGTAGGGAAATCAGTTCTGCCAAATGAGCCGCAAAACAGTGTATCACCGGTAATAAGAATCCCCTGGCTTTCGATATAATAGCAGACGCCGCCCTGGGTGTGTCCCGGTGTGGCAATAACTTTTATGCTTATGCCTGCAAGGTCCAGAAGCTGTCCATCCGCCACAGGTACAGTATCCTTCAAAATGTAGCTGCTTCCAAAATAACTGCTTAAATTAACTGACGGTCTGGCAAGAAGATCAGTCTCTTTCTCTCCCGCATAGATACTTATTCCGTATTCTTTTCTAATGTCATCTGAAGCCATAATATGGTCAAAATGTCCGTGGGTAAGAAGTACTGCAACAGGTTGCAGATTTTTTTCTGTAACAGTCTTCTTAATCTCATGGGCTTCATCGCCCGGGTCTACTATAATGCATTGTGAAGTTTCATTGTTAATTAAAAAGTAGCAGTTGGCACCCATCTGGCCCAATGCCCTGTAATATACTAAAATACTCAATTTATTCACCTATCAGCCTGTTGTTCTTGCAATATCAACAACACTCTCTATATTGCGAAGCTTATCAATAATCTTCTGGAGTTCTTCTGTACTCTTTATTTCAAAGCCTACTGAAATCGTTGCCTCATCATGCTTATTGATACGGCAGTTAAGTGAACGCACATCAATATTGGCATCTGTAAAAAGTCTTGAAATATCTACAATAAGACCTGTTCTGTTGGTTGCATAGATGTTAATCTCAGTGGTAAACTTCTCAGCCTTAACTGCATCCTGTGACCATTCGGCATCAATAAGCCTTACCCTCTCACTTTCCGGAAGGTTCATAACATTAACGCAGTCGGTACGATGAATGGAAATGCCTCTGCCCCTTGTGACAAAGCCCACAATCTCATCTCCCGGCACGGCACTGCAGCATCTTGAGAACCTTACTGCCACATCATGTATGCCCTTGACGATAATTCCGTTCTTTGAATTCTTTGCTGTCTTATCCTTATCTCTGTTAGCATCTGCAACATTCTGAAGAATATCGTTGTCGTTTATTTCCTTCTTGGTCTTCTTATCATACTCTTCAAGTAATTTATTAACTACCTGCCCTTCCTTGAGACCACCGTGTCCTACTGAGGCAAGAAGAGAATCCCAATCCTTGCAGCTGTACTTGGACATAGTCTTTTCCATAAATTCAGGCTTCATAATATTGGCAAGAACAATGCCCTTGGACTTGGCATATTTTTCAATAAGCTCCTTGCCCTTGATTATATTTTCTTCCTTGAATTCCTGCTTGAACCATTGATTAATCCTGTTGCGGGCAAGGGAGCTTTTAACAATCTTAAGCCAGTCCCTGCTTGGTCCCTTGGAGTTCATTGAAGTTATAATTTCGATTCTGTCACCGTTTTTAATCTCGTAATCAATGTTGACAAGTCTTCCGTTGACCCTTGCACCAACCATCTTATTACCCACGGCACTGTGAATGCTGTAAGCAAAATCTACAGGTGTTGAGCCTGTCGGCAGATTCTTGACATCGCCTGCCGGTGTGAAACAGTATACATTGTCAGAGAACAAATTCATATCATTCTTAATAGCAGACAGGAATTCCTTATTATCTGACATATCCCTCTGCCATTCAAGAATTTCCCTGAGCCAGCTAAGCTTTGCCTCCTCATTGCTGTCTGCCGTTCCTGTTTTGCCCTCCTTGTACTTCCAGTGGGCCGCAATACCATATTCAGCAGTCTTGTGCATCTCATAGGTACGAATCTGCACCTCAAAAGGCTGACCATTGGAAGCGATAAGTGTTGTATGAAGAGACTGATACATATTAGCCTTAGGCATGGCAATATAATCCTTAAAGCGTCCCGGAATCGGTTTATACATCTCATGGATGACACCCAGTGCGGCATAACAGTCCTTTACAGTATTAACCTTAATTCTGATTGCAAAAAGGTCATAAATCTGATCCAGTGTCTTATTCTGGTTAACCATCTTCCTGTAGATGGAAAAGAAATGCTTGACGCGTCCGTCTATCTCACATTCAATTCCGGCATTATCAATATGCATCCGGACCTCTTTTATAATACTCTCAATGAAGGATTCACGACCCTTTTTTCCAAGGTTAATCTTCTCAACCAGCTCATTGTAAACATCCGGATGAAGATACTTCATTGAAAGGTCATCAAGCTCTACTTTTATCTTGGAAATACCAAGTCTGTGTGCAATTGGCGCATAGATATCCATAGTCTCCCTTGACTTTTCAATCTGCTTGGCAGGTGACTGGTACTGCATAGTTCTCATATTGTGGAGTCTGTCGGCAAGTTTAATAAGGATTACC
>JBJENU010000165.1:0-2350 GCA_051880355.1 Lachnospiraceae bacterium
ATAGGGGCTGTAGGCGTTATAGGGGCATTTTTAGGTGTTATTGCAAGTGCACTTGTAATGAACTACGGATTTGGCGGAATTGGCGTATTTCTGGCGCTTACGCTGCCACATGGAATTTTTTATTTTATAAGTGCCTTTCTTGTGGTTAAAAAAAGGGGAGTCGGAATTATCCGGTGGCAGAAGACCGCTATAATATGGGGATTGATATTATTAAGCCTCCTTCTGGGAGTTACACTGGAAAGTCTTATAAGTCCTGTGTTGGTATACAAAATCTGTAAAATTGTATAAAATATCTGTATAAATACAGAAAATATTTTTATATATTTAAGACAGTACGGAGGTGCCATATGAGTAATAATCTGGATAATTACATAGAATATTTGTCTGATAAAAAGGGCTTGTCAAAGAATACAACAATCTCAGTAAGGCGGGATATTACCAGACTTATTGAATATTGTAAATGTATTGGCGTAAGTGATGAGACAAAGGTCACTTCTGCCAATCTCAACAGTTATCACTTAAGCCTTGAAAAGGAGGGTTTGTCAACAGCAACAATTGCCAGACTGATTTCTTCGGTTCGTGGTTTTTACAAATATCTTTTGGAAACTCATGTTATTGATGAAGTACCTACAGGGAATCTGAAGGCCGAAAGGGTTGTTATTAATACACCTACTGTCCTGACTGTAGAAGAGATTGACCGCCTTATAGGGGCTGTGCAGGGCAAAAGTAATAAGTCTGTGAGAGACAGGGCCATGCTTGAAATTCTCTATGCAACAGGAATTAAGGTTTCTGAACTGGTCAGTCTTAAGATTACAGATGTGAATTTATCCCTTGGATATCTTACCTGCCGTGATAATGTGAAAGAACGTCTTGTACCGTTTGGAAAGACGGCTGCAAAGGCGTTGAAGGAATATATTGATAAGGTAAGACCGGAAATGCTCAAGAATCGTAAGTGTGATGATTTGTTTTTGAGCAATCAGGGAAAGGCCATGAGCCGTCAGGCATTCTGGAAGCTGATTAAAAAATATGCCGCACTGGCTGGAATTGAAAAAGAAATAACGCCTCACACCATAAGACATTCCTTTGCATCCCATCTCATTGAGAACGGAGCTGATATAAGAAGTGTTCAGGAAATGTTGGGTCATTCAGATATGGCTGTTACGACTAAGATTTATGCCGGCAGTGCCAACAAAAAGATTAGGGAGGAGTATCTTAAGGCTCATCCCAGACAATAAAATTTAAAAGCCCGCAAGTTCACTTTTACAGTGGATTTGTGGGCTTTTATTGTGGATGAATTATAATAATTCTGCCATTTCGTAAAGAAGTCTCTCTGAATCATCCCATCCAAGGCATGGGTCGGTAATTGATTTGCCATATACGCCTTCGCCAACCTTCTGGCAGCCTTCTTCGATGTAGCTTTCAATCATTACACCTTTAACCAGGTTGCATACGTCGGAACTGTGGCGGCGGCTGTGGAGCACCTCCTTGACTATACGAATCTGCTCCTTAAACTGCTTGCCTGAATTGCTGTGGTTAGCATCAACAATAGTGGCAGGGTTGGCAAGGCTGCGCTTGTTATACATCTCAAGAAGTCTTACCAGGTCTTCATAGTGGTAGTTAGGAATCCACTGACCGTGCTTGTTGACTGCACCACGCAAAATAGTGTGGGCCAGTTCGTTTCCGTCAGTATTAACTTCCCATCCTCTGTAGATGAAAGTATGGCTTGCCTGGGCTGCCTGTACGGAGTTAAGCATAACGCTGAAGTCACCGCTTGTAGGGTTCTTCATACCTGCTGCAACATCCATGCCGCTTACTGTAAGTCTGTGCTGCTGGTCCTCAACGGAACGTGCGCCTACGGCAACGTAAGACAAAATGTCTGAAAGATACCAGTAATTTTCAGGGTAAAGCATCTCATCGGCAGGTGCAAGGCCGGTCTGTTTCAGGACATCAATGTGCATTTTGCGGATGGCGATAAGACCGTTGAGCATATCGGATTTTTTGCTTGGGTCAGGCTGATGGAGCATACCCTTGTAACCCTCGCCTGTTGTTCTTGGCTTGTTGGTATATACTCTTGGCACGAGAATAAGCTTGTCTGCAACCTTCTCCTGTACTCTGGCAAGGCGGAGGGTGTAGTCCATAACGGCTTCCTCGTTATCTGCTGAACAAGGGCCGATAATTACAAGAAACTTATCTGAGTTGCCTCTTAAAACATCAGCAATCATTCTGTCACGCTCTGCTTTAATTGCGGCACATTTTTCATCAATAGGATACTGCTCTTTGATTTCACTTGGAATTGGCAGCTTTTTTACAAATTCAAAACTCATATCTGAAATCCTTTCTGGTGTATGTT
>JBJENU010000166.1:0-2349 GCA_051880355.1 Lachnospiraceae bacterium
GGAGAAAAGTAATGTCTGTGCTGCTGGTGGTATTTTTGTTTCTGCCTTGGCTGCGTTATGAGGCAAGCGGCGGCGGTGTCACTGCGGGAGTGTCTTTTTCTGGCTTTACAATGATTGGACAGTTCTTTGTTTCGCTTCTGCTTTTTGTAATGCCGGCTGCAATAATTGTGGCAATGTTTCTGCCTGAAAAAATAAAGAACATTAAAGCACTTTACATGGTGTGTCCTCCAATAGGCATAGTTATTGCAGTTTTGATTGGAATAATTGCTCCCCTTTACCTGAAGTCGGGCGTAGATGTAAGCGGCGTGTCGGAGAAGTGCATATGGGGAATCGGACTGTGGCTTACAATTGTTGATTATGTGTTGATTTTTGTGTCAACCATTGCCATTGAACTGAATATAACTAAAGATTCTCTTAAGGGTGACGGTTTTAAAAATGTTGCAAAGCAGTCTCTTGATGCAGTAAAAAATTCTGCAAAGGAGCTTGCTTCTAAGGAATAAAATATTTCTATTGACAAATAATATGATAAGGCATATTATATAGTTAGGTGGGAAATCCCACCTAACTACGTCGATGGAGGTGTTAATTATGACAGCTGTAAAGGACTATACAGTTCATATTGATAGCAAGAAGAGAGTTACCCTTAGAGGCGCCCTGTATCAGTACTATAACGTAAAAGAATACGATAACGGTTGTATTATATTGGAACCTAGAGAACTTACAGTTCCGGAAAGCATTTCAGCTGCTACATTAAGAGATATGGATAAGGCAATTAGCAATTTTAGAATGGGTGATGTATCTGAACCCATTGAAGAAATTATCAGCTGATCCTATGTATCCAAGTCTTCATACACATGAGATTGAACCATTATCCAGCCAGTCATAAGACCGCTCATTGAAGATATTCAGTGACCGGTCTTTTTTTATGCTGCAATAAAAATAAAAGATGAGAGTATAGATTTTTTTAAATGAGATATAATATAGTATTGATTTTTGCGGGGGAACTGGGGATGATTTATGACATCATTATGTTACAAAATTATACACATAAGCTGTGGGAAGAATTTGCTGATGAAGTTATCAGGAAAAATGATTTTCCAGTGGAAAGTGAGTTGCTGGTGAAAATCAAAGAAATTTCTGAATATGCAGAGTGTGGTATTGAAGAAGGTACGCTGCTGTACCGCTCAAGGGAATACACACAGGATGATTTTATGAGGAATGCCCGGGTTGAAAAAATATCCGAACAGCAGGCACCATTTTGGGGCTTTGATAAGAAAAACTGTGATGCACCGCCAAGTCGGTTGGCAAAAGAGGGAAGGGCCAATGCAAAGGGTATAAGCTATCTTTATACAACAATGGATATAGAAACAGCAATTTTGGAAATGCGTCCACAGATGAGAAAAATGTACAACATTGCCACTATTGAAGTGAAAAAGAATGGAAGAATTTTTGATTTTACATTTTTACCTGACAGGCCAAAAGAGGGGGAGTATATTAATTTTTTGGATTTGCATAAATTATCTGAAGAATTTTCCAAACCTAATTTCGGGGATAAGCAGGAATATTTACCTACACAGTGTTTGTGCGAATATATAAGGAGATTGGGCTTTGACGGTATAAAATTCAAGAGTGCGGTATCGGCCTGCGGATATAACATATTGTTTTTTGATACGGATGAGGAAACGCGGATGTATGACATTACCCAGTCTAAAGTATACAGGGTAAATTCATTGGACATCCACATCAGTCAGGTTTTACCCGTGGAGGAATGAAAGAAAAATATTTATGTTGCAGCTAAGTTGCAATTTATGGTATAATGCAGTCAGGATAATTTCCGGCCGATGTGAAAGGAGCTTTGATTATGAAATTTGATGCAAAAACACTTCGAATTGACAGCATTACCATTATAATTCTTGCAATTCTTAACGTGGTAATGTTAATAGGACAGCTTATGGCAGAGGAGTTAAGCGTTGCTTCAATTATGAAGCTGGCTGATACAACGCAGGAAAACGCCCGTATTTTTCTTATAGTGTGTATCTGTATTGCAGGTTTGCTGTATCTTATGACTTTAATTGTGGGATTACTTGGAATCAGGCAGGTTGCAGGAAAATATAAGGGTAAGGCCAATGTTGTTCTGGCTGATATTCTGATTGCTTTAAATGTTATCAGTGTTATAGCATGTATCTTCTATATCTCAGAGGGACAGATGTACATAAGGAATCTTACTCAGGGCATTATTTATATAGCTTTCCTGGTAAATTATGTAATGTGTGCGAAGAGAGTTAAAATAGCTTAAAAATAGTCTGCTAAATATATTTATAGATTGATTAAAAACCTAATGGGCTGTTG
>JBJENU010000167.1:0-2347 GCA_051880355.1 Lachnospiraceae bacterium
CTCATTCCCGCCATGGAGCGTGACTTAGAAAAGGTCTGTACCACAAGAAGGTTATCATACTTATTGATAAGCTCCAGCGCCGACTTACCGGCAAAATCTATGTAGGCTTCATCAACAATTACAACCACATCCCTGTTGTGGGCAATTATATCCTCAACCAGGCTCAAATCCTCATATACGGCAGTCGGTGCATTAGGATTAGGGAAAATAACACCGCCATTTTCCTTATAATAGTCAGCGGCAACTATTCTGAAATTATTGTCCAGTGCAGGTCTCTCATAGGGGATTCTGTACAAATCTGCCCATACACTGTAAAATGAATAGCTTATATCTGGGAAAAGAATTGGCTTTTCCGAATTAAAAAATGTCATAAAGCACATTGCAATTACGTCATCTGAGCCTACGCCCACAAATACCTGGTCGTTGTTAAGACCGTAATATTTTGCGATTGCTCCCACCAAATCACCTGCTGTCGGGTCCGGATAGAGCTTAAGGGTATCCATATCAAATTCGGCACAGGCCTTAACAGCCATTGGTGAAGGAGGATACGGATTCTCATTGGTATTAAGCTTAACAACATCAGTAATTTTTGGCTGTTCACCCGGTGTATAAGGAACCACTCTTCTAATATTCTTTTCCCATTCTCTCATAGGTATATCTCCATTTCTTTTTTCCATAAATTACACTATTTATATAATATCCCTGTCAGGGATTTTTTTCAATCTTTTTGTTGCCACCTTCCCAACAATCTTTTCACTGTAAAACACATTGTTGTAAAGCAGGCAATACCACCTACAATATTAGATATCGGCTCTGCCATAAATACTCCGTCCACCCCAAAACCAATACGTGGCAGAAGCAGTGTGAAAGGCACAACAATCACTATCTTTCTAAGCAGTGAGAAAAAGATTGCATGCTTTGACTGTCCCAGCGCAACAAAGGTGGACTGTCCCGAAAACTGCAATGCCATAAAAATAAATCCAAAGAAATAAATCTTAAGTGCCGGTGTTCCCAGTTCCACCAGCGCGGCCTCTGAATTAAAAATTCCGATGAGCATTTCCGGTATGGAAAGAACAACAATCCACGCAACCAGAGTATATACAGCTGAAATTATCACCATAAATTTAATTCCGCTTTTGACCCTGTCAGCTTTTTTAGCACCATAGTTAAATCCTATTACAGGCTGTGCACCTGATGTAATACCTCTTACCGGAAGGGTGAACAAATCCCTGACCGAATTAACCGCAGTCATAATTCCCACATAAATATCTCCGCCGAATATTTTCAATGTGGAATTGCAGGCAATCTGCACCGCTCCATTGGTGGCTTCAACGAAAAAGCCTGAAAGTCCAAGTCCCACCACTTCTTTTATAATTCTGCCGTCAAAAACCATATTGGTTTTCTTAATTTTTAAAATTGTCTTTCTTCCATTGAGAAAGGCAATTACCCAGACAGCTGAAATAAACTGGGAAATTACCGTGGCAATTGCCGCACCTTTAATTCCCATATCCAGCACAAAAATAAAAAGAGGGTCAAGTATTATATTAAAAACGGCTCCTGCCACGACTGTGACCATTCCTATTTTTCCAAAGCCCTGAGAATTAATAAAGCCGTTCATTCCCGTTCCTGCCATAACAAATGGTGTTCCCAGAAGGTAAATCCTAAGATAATCTGCGGCGTACCCGTAGGAATCATCACTTGCCCCAAACAAATACAAAAGAGGCTTCATAAAGCCATATCCTATGGCCATTGCAAGAAGGCTTACACATAGCAGGCACAAAAATGTGACGCCCATAATTCTTTCAGCTCTTTTTTCATCACCCTTGCCCCTCTCAATTGAACAAAGGGGAGCACCGCCATTGCCAAAAAGATTGGTAAAAGCTGCAATCAGGGTAATTACAGGAAAAGTAATTCCAAGACCCGTAAGTGCCAGTGAAGAGGCATCCGGCAGATGCCCTATGTAAATCCTGTCCACAATATTGTAAATAACCTGTACCAGTTGAGCTATCGTCATCGGTATGGCCATTCTCACAATGTGCTTATAAACCTCCCCGGATGAAAAATCATTAATATTATTCTTAACCAATTTTCACACCAGCCTCCGAAATTCGTTTTGCAAAATCTCCATAAAAATTGCCGTCAAAATCTTTTACGAAAAACTCCGTAAGTATAAACATATTAATCTGTCTGACTGCTTTGTCGTCATATCTGTTATCTGCTATATCAAGCTGCACCTTTTTAACAAAATCGTGCCACACATTGATAAACTTATTATTTTCCTCAATATCGGCAATGTCAATCCACTTTTCCACCTTCACCTTTGTTTTACATGGATATGGACATTCCC
>JBJENU010000168.1:0-2342 GCA_051880355.1 Lachnospiraceae bacterium
TTAAGGGTTTTTAACAGACTCTCAAGAGCCATTGCATTGTGGGCATAATCAATCATAAGTATAAAATCATCCGACACATGAACAAGCTCAATCCTGCCCTTTACCGACACATCAAGTAACGCAGCCTGGACAATTTCCTTTGCAACATTAAAATGCCTTGTGACAGCAATTGCACAAAGAGAATTATATACGCTGAACTTACCCGGCATGGACAAATGAATATCCATATCCACAAGACCCGAAACATTGTACATTGTGCCAATCCTGCCACCGTCAGTGTAAAGCCTGATATTATCTGCAATTAAATCATTGCCCGGATTAAGACCGTATTTTTCCACTTTGCATGTGGCATTTTCAAGAATTTTGTCAACATGCTCATCATCTCCATTGACAATACCAACCCTGCACTGCTTAAAAAGCATGGCCTTGCAGCTTAAATACTGTTCAAAGGAGCTGTGCTCGTTAGGACCTATATGGTCCGGCTCCAAATTGGTAAATACACCTATGTCAAAATTAATTCCTGCTGTTCTGTGTAACATAAGCCCCTGGGAAGAAACCTCCATTACCACAGCCTTGCATCCCGCCTTAACCATTTTATCGAAGGTTTCGTGCAACTGGTATGACTCCGGAGTTGTGTTGCAGGAGGCTTTAGCCTCACTGCCAATAATGGTTTCAATTGTTCCTATAAGACCCGTCTTAATTCCACACTTTTCAAGAACATTTCTAATCATATATGTTGTAGTGGTCTTTCCCTTGGTTCCTGTAATTCCAATGGTAAAAAGCTTTGTTGCAGGATAGTCAAACCATGCTGCCGACATTAAAGCATAACAATATCTGGTGTCTTTTGCTTTAATTACAGTAACGCTGCTATCTGCATAGGCCTGACTTTCGTCCATAATAACCACTGCCGCGGCACCTTTTTCAATAACATCCGCAAGATACATATGTCCGTCGCTTACAGCACCTTTTATACACACAAAAACACTTCCGGCCACTACTTTTCTTGAATCAGAAGTAAGTCCTGTGATTTCTACATCTGTATTACCTTTTAAAATTTCAACCGACTCCCTAAGGTTAGTTAACAACTGACTTAACTTCATAAGAATTACCTCTTTTTTATTTTTTTACCCTTACTTCTGCAATTCTACTGATGCAACGCAGTTATTCATAAGCATGGCAATTGTCATAGGTCCAACGCCACCAGGAACCGGTGTAATTGCGCTTACCTTATCAACCACATCATCATAATCAACATCACCACAAAGCTTCTTGCCTTCAAGTCTGTGTATACCTACATCAATAACAACTGCGCCTTCCTTTACATATTCACGGTTAATGAACTTAGGCTTGCCAATTGCCACAACAAGAATATCTGCACGCTTTGCAACTTCCTTTAAATCCTTGGTTTTTGAATGTGCAATTGTAACTGTTCCATTCTCCCTGAGAAGCAAAAGTGCCATTGGCTTGCCAACGATATTACTTCTTCCGATTACCACACATTCCTTGCCGGCAATATCAATACCGCTTCTCTTGAGAAGCTGGATAATGCCTGCCGGCGTGCATGACACAAAGCCAGGCTGACCGATACTTAATGCACCAACACTCTGTGGGTGGAAACCGTCAACATCCTTTTTAGGGTCAATTGTCTTAATAACAAGATCTTCATCAATATGCTTTGGAAGCGGCAGCTGTACAAGAATACCATTGACATCCTTTCTGTCATTAAGTTCCTTAATAAGAGAAAGAAGCTCCTCCTGTGTTGTCTCCTCCGGAAGTTCATAGGCAAGTGAGTTAATTCCAATGTACTCACATCCCTTTTTCTTGTTATTAACATATACGCTGGAAGCAGGGTCAGCACCTACCTGAATTACTGCCAGACATATTTCAACGCCATTTGCCTTATATTCTGCTACCTTTTCCTTCAACTCATCCTTAATCTGTGCTGAAATAACTTTACCATCAATAATCTTTGCCATTTTCCTTTATCTCCTTTTTATTTTTTCAAATGGAACGTATGCGCTTAGTACCGCTACTGCTGCAACGTAGCGAGAGCGGGCCTTGGAATAAAATTTTAGAACAGTCCTGTAATTCTGTTATTCTCCTCATCATAGTCTATTCCGTAAGCAGCCGGTACTGTCGGAAGTCCCGGCATTGTAAGAACCTTTCCGGTAAGGACTACAACAAAGCCTGCTCCGGCATTTACATAAACTTCTCTTACATGAAGAGTGAAATTCTCCGGTCTTCCAAGCTTCTTAGGGTCATCAGACAGTGAATACTGGTTCTTTGCCATACATACAGGCAAATCGCCAAAGCCCATCTTTGTAATATTATCAAGTGCCTTG
>JBJENU010000169.1:0-10346 GCA_051880355.1 Lachnospiraceae bacterium
CGGCCTTATTAAAGTCGGGCAGTATCTTATTATGACTGCATGGGCATATTCAGAATCAATTATGGATGTGAAACGTCTGGTAAACAAAGATAAACTGGACATTTTCAAGGTAAAACGGGACTGGAAAATGACACTGGAAAAGGTTATTGCCTTTGATTATTCATACGAAAAAAATTTTTCGTCTTCAAATTCCGGTCTTGACTATAAAGATTACCTGAAAATGCTTTTGATGCTAAGTCCGGAGAGCGGGTTGTACTATGCAGCAATGTCAGCTATGGAAATGAGGCTGATTGCCATGGGATATGAAAAATTCCGTATGGAAAATTTTTTGTATGAGATGACGGGACAGGCAGATTTTTTAATTAACGGCACTGTGTATGAAAAAGAATTTTCATACAAATATTAATCGAAGGAAGGTGGATTAAACTGTTCTCTTTAGGTGATATTTTGCAGCAAAAAATACATAATGACAGGTTCTTGGCCGAACAAAAAAATAAGCATGTGGGGAGAGCAGTTTTATCTGCCTTCCTTGCCCGCAAAGGTGCCTCAGTTACTGTGGAGGCCAGTATGGTTATACCGATTTTTATTTTTGCGTATCTGGCAGTAATGCAGCTGTTGTGGGTTATTCTGGCACAAATGGGTATTATGAATGCACTATATGACACCGGGACGGGCCTTGTGGCGATGACGCCGGCACTTGAAGACCGGCAGTATGTTTCGGCCACCCAGGCCACAGTCAGCTTTCATGGGAAGCTTAACAAGGATTATGTGGAAAACGCAGGGATTGTGGGAGGCACAGCAGGGATAACACTGCTGGAATCCCGGATTAAACCGGATTTGTCAGAGATTTTTTTAAGGGCTGACTATATATTTAGTAATAAATTTAATTTTGTGGGAACTTTTTTACATAACTATACTCAAACCCTGTATTTTCGAGGGTGGGTGGGCTGTAATGAATTGAGCAGGGATAAGATTACACATAATCCGGAAATTGTGTATATTACAGATTATGGTCAGGTTTATCACACATACAGGGGATGTCCGTATCTTAACCCATCAGTGAGGCAGACGGTGAGAAATAATCTGGTTAATATAAGAAACGAAAGTGGCGGCAGATATTACCCCTGCAAAAAGTGTTATAACGATACATATGTAATTTATATAACAGATTATGGTGATTCTTATCACAGTGACAAAAATTGCAGCGGACTGAAACGTGGCATTATGGCAGTAAGCATTGAAAAAGTTTCCTCAATGGAGCTATGTTCCAAGTGCAGCAAAAATAATAAACAGGAGTGAGTATGATACGGGATATATTTGGACTGGCAGTGTTGGCGGTTTTATCTGTCATTGATATGAAAAAAAGGAGTCTGCCGGTGTATATGATTGTTGTAACTGCCGTTTTGTCAGCCGGTGCGTGGTATTTATCCGGCAGTAATATAAGTTTTCCTGCAGTTGTTGGCGTGATAATTTTTTTGTTGATATTATATGCCGGCAAAACAGGAATGGCAGATATTGCCGTGATTGGCTGTCTGTTCATATGGCAGGGCTGGGTTAAAACGTCAGTGGCAGTCTGGCTTGGCTTTGTTGCGTGCGGACTGTTGGGAGGAATACTTGTATTGCTTGGCAGGGTCACAAAAAAAACCAGGCTGCCTTTTATACCATTTTTAACATTTGGATATGTTATAGGATTATTTTTTTAATGGAGGGCTAATGAATACAATAGAAAATGCAGTAATCATACCATTGTTTACAATGATTATTGTTGCAATGATTATATTTAATCTGGAATTGCACAATAGAATTGTTGAAAAAAGCAGGGGATACAGACGGGATTATCTTATGGAATTTGAAAACGAAAAAGCCCAGCCTGATGAAGCCATAAGGGCTTACTGGGCGATAGACAGGCTGGCGGGAAAGGAGTAACCGGTGCAGGAGAGTTATTACAGTGATAATGGCAGACAGTACATGATTCTTGGTGATGATGGCGGCTGTGGGAGTGGTGGATATGAGATGACTATGATTTTTAAAAATCATCTGAAGGTATTTCTTCCGGTGAGGGAACATTTTACCAATGGAAATACAGCTTATGAATATGATATTACCGGATATTCCAGTCTGGAGGAGTATGGGAGACGCAAAGGTATCGGGGCACGTGAAATTGATGCCCTGCTTACGGGAATAAATGAACTTCGTGACACTGTTTCAGAATATATGCTTGATATGAGCCGCGTTTTGCTGGCGTCAAAGTACATATATATTAATGGGACTGATGTGAGGTTTGTCTATTATACTGAAAAGGGCAAGGATTTTTTTGTCCAGCTCAAGTCTGTGTGGGAAAATATTCTCACTGTACTTGACCATGGTGATAAGGCTCTTGTGATGAAGACATATGGTGTATATCAGGACATGCTTACGGGAATTTTTGAGCCGGGCAGGTATAATCAGGCACAGGAAATTCAGGCACCTGTGGAATATACAAGTGAATCCATAGCGAAGGAAGAGTTTATTGAGGAGGTTGAAGTAGACACAGGAAAATTAAGAGGATATGCAAAAATAGCTGTTTATATAGGAATGGGGATGGCTGTTTACGGATTTTTGGCAGTTTACGCTGATAGTATTAATATTTTGGAGCTAAACCGATGGGTGCTGTTTGCATTTGCCGCAGCAGGACTTGTAATGGCCTCAGTATCATGGCTTATTCTCCATGAAAAAATAAAACTTCCTGTGTTTACCGGTATGGCAAAAAAAAATAAGTATATATCTTATCAGGTAAGAGAAGAGGAGATTAAGCGTGAAAATAATGACAGCACAAGGATTCTGACTCTGGAGTCCGTGCAGCCTCACCTTCAAAACAATATAAAATTAATTAATAAGACCACGGGTCAGCAGATTGAGCTTACAAAATTCCCTGCAATACTGGGGCTGATGCCTGACTGTAATGTGATTCTGCAAGGGGAGGGAATTAGCAGAGTGCATGCCGTCATAAGTAAAGATGCAGATGAGCTTGTGATTGAAGATATGGATTCAACAAACGGCACATGGGTTGACGGTAAAAGATTGGTTTCCGGGAAAAAGGTCAGGCTGGAAAAGGGGAGCGTTATACGGTTTGCAGTGTGGGATTATGAGATAAGGTGGTAAAAGAAAACATTTAATATTGTCACCAAGAAGAAAATATGGTATTCTAATCGTATATATTTGTTGATTTCTGGTGGAGGATAGGATGAAGGTTAATATATACTATGGGGGCCGTGGGCTTATTGATGATCCTGCAATTTTTGTAATGAATAAGCTTATGACTGTGCTGGACGAGCTTAATGTCAAGATTGAAAAATACAATCTCTATGAGTTGAAGAATACCATAACCACTTTGCCACAGACCTTTAAGGATGCAGATGGAGTAATTCTTGCGACAACTGTTGAATGGTTTGGAATTGGCGGTTTTATGCACAGCTTTCTTGATGCCTGCTGGCTTTATGGTGACAAGGACAGAATCAGTCAGATTTATATGTTTCCGGTGGTAATGGCCAAGGCTTATGGCGAGAAGGAGGCAGAGCTTTCACTTATTAACGCCTGGGATATGCTGGGAGGTAAGTCGATGCAGGGGCTTACAGCATATGTTGATGAAAATTCAGCCTTTGAATTTAACCCGGATTATGTTGATATTATTGAAAAGTATGCAGAGGGCGTATACAGAACCATTTCACAGAAAAAAAAGAGCCTTCCGTCAAGTAATAACGGTATCAGGCAGCAGATTCTAAAGGAGACTATTACTCTCACACCACAGGAGTCAGAACGTCTGTCAACATTTGCAGCAGATGATGATTTTGTTGCCACCCAGAAGAGGGATATTGAGGAGTTATCAAGCCTGTTCAGGGAGATGTTAAATGACCAGGAAAGCGGAGGCGATGATTATTATGCCAATGTGCTTACCAGGGCGTATGTGCAGCATAATGATTTTACGGGAAGCTATCTGCTTATAATCAGTGACAAAGGCAGGAATGTGCTTATTAATATCAATAAGGGGGATTTGAAAATAAGCATCGTAAACCAGCAGGAGGCAGACGTTATCGGTAAGCTTAGCAGAAGTGTGTTTGATAACATCTGCGCCGGACGTATGACATTCCAGCGGGCATTTATGTCCGGTGAAATGACTGCCAAAGGTAATTTTAAGACACTTAAAATGCTTGACGAATTATTCGTTTTTGGCAGATAATTTATAAAGGCAATGTAAAGTGGAGCACTGTGGAATTAGACACGGACTCCGCTTTTATTGTGCCATTGTGGGCTTTTGCAACATTTCCGGCAATTGTAAGACCAATGCCCAGATGCTTTTCTTTGGTGGTTACATAGGGCTTGAATATATTTTCTGAGGTATCCGGCATTGTGCCGGAATTGCCTATGGTAACGGTGGCATTATCAGCATCAGCAGATAAGGCTATTATGATGGTGTCACCTTCAGCAGTTGCCTCATAGCTATTGGAAATTATCTCCATGAGAGCATATGTAACTGTGTAATAGTCGGCAGTAACGGTGCATACCGGTACGTCGATGCAGAAGTTGATTTCGCGGTTCATATCGGGAAATCGTTCATCACACATATCAGGAAGTGCATACAACAGATCACACAGGTCAAATGTAGTTTTATTGGTGCTGTAGCTGTAGCGGATAAGGGAAGTCCTGTCCACATAGGAGTTAAGATCCCGGATAGAGGTTACAAAACGTGACCAAACTGCTGAATCCTTAAGTGATGGCTCCTTCATTTCTGCCAGCTGGTAGTTGGCATACATGGTTGAGAGCATATTTTTAATATCGTGGGAAAATCTGGAGAAAATCGCAAGAATTTCATCTTGTGAGGAATTATTGTTATTTGTCATATGTTGTACCCCTTTGTATAATATTTTTTGTATACTTGAAAAATTATAAACATTATATTATGATAATTAATAATGGTCAACCTAAAATAAAAATTAAGGAGCTGGAATATTATGAAGAAAGATGACTGTATTTTTTGTAAGTTAGCCAACGGTGACATACCAACCAATGCTTTGTATGAAGATGATAACGTTAAAGTTATTTTTGATTTGAGCCCTGCATCCAAGGGACATGTGCTTATCTTGCCAAAAGAGCATTATGATAATATTTTTGATATGACAAAAGAAGCCGGAGAGAAGGTTTTTGCAACAGCGGTGAAGCTTGCACCGGCTCTTAAAAGGGCTACAGGCTGTGAAGGTATGAATATTGTGCAGAACAATGGTGAAATTGCCGGACAGACAGTATTTCATTTCCATATGCACATGATACCAAGATACACAGGTGATACAGTCAGTGTAGGCTGGAAGCCGGGTGAACTTGATAAAGAAGCAGCACAACAAATAATTGACGATATTGGAATGAGATAGTATAATATAGTGAAAACTTTAGTTTTGGAGGACAGGCAATGATTAAGCTTAGCAACGGTGGTGCTTACCTTATTAATGGCACCGAGATTATTGAAGACGGTCCACAGGCAGCTGCCAGGGTAACCGTAAGCAAGGAAGAGGCTGCTAAAAATACTATGGCTTATGGTATTTTAGAGGCTCATAACACATCTGACGATATGAGTAAGTTGAAGATTAAGTTCGATAAGCTTACTTCTCATGATATTACCTTTGTAGGTATCATCCAGACTGCACGTGCATCAGGTTTGGAGAAGTTCCCGATTCCTTATGTTCTTACAAACTGCCACAACAGTTTGTGTGCCGTTGGTGGTACAATCAATGAAGATGACCATATGTTTGGTCTTACATGTGCCAAAAAGTATGGCGGAATGTATGTTCCACCTCATCAGGCAGTTATTCATCAGTTTGCAAGAGAAATGCTTGCCGGAGGCGGCAAGATGATTCTTGGCTCTGACTCACATACACGTTATGGTGCTCTTGGTACCATGGCTATGGGCGAAGGTGGCCCTGAGCTGGTTAAGCAGCTGCTCAATAAGACATATGATATCAATATGCCGGGAGTGGTTGCCATCTATATGACAGGCGAACCGATGAAGGGCGTAGGCCCGCAGGACGTTGCACTTGCCATTATCGGTGCAGTATTCGCCAATGGTTATGTTAAAAATAAGGTTATGGAATTTGTGGGCCCTGGTGTTGAGAACCTGAGTGCTGATTTCAGAATCGGTGTTGATGTTATGACAACAGAGACAACCTGTCTTTCATCTATCTGGAAGACAGATGATAAGATTAAGGAATTTTATGATATTCACGGAAGAAGTGAGGATTACAAAGAACTTAATCCTGGTGCAGTTGCTTATTATGATGGTGTGGTTTACGTTGAACTTGACAAGATTAAGCCAATGATTGCCATGCCGTTCCATCCGAGTAATGTGTACACAATTGAGGAGCTTAACGCAAATCTTATGGATATCCTTGATGATTGTGAGAAGAAGGCACTTGTCAGTCTTGACGGCAAGGTAGACTTTAAGCTCAAGGACAAAGTAAGAGACGGAAAGCTCTATGTTGAGCAGGGAATTATTGCCGGATGTGCCGGTGGCGGATTTGAAAACATCTGTGCAGCTGCGGATATTCTCCGTGGCAAGAGCATCGGTGCTGACGAGTTTACACTTAGTGTATATCCTGCAAGTACACCAATATATATGGAGCTTGCCAAGAATGGCGCTCTGGCAGATTTGCTTGGCACAGGTGCCATTGTGAAGACTGCTTTCTGCGGTCCATGTTTTGGTGCCGGTGATACACCTGCCAACAATGCATTCTCCATCCGCCACTCAACGAGAAACTTCCCTAACAGAGAAGGTTCTAAGCTTCAGAGCGGCCAGATTGCATCAGTTGCACTTATGGATGCACGTTCAATCGCAGCTACAGCAGCAAACAAGGGTTATCTTACACCTGCTACGGACTGTGATGTTGAATTTAAGAATCCTAAGTATTTCTTTGACAAGACAATTTATGAGAACCGTGTATTTGACAGCAAGGGAGTGGCAGATCCTAGTGTAGAGATTAAGTTTGGCCCTAATATCAAGGATTGGCCGGCAATGGAACCGCTTCCTGAGAATATTATTCTTAAGGTTGTTTCAGAGATTCATGACCCTGTAACAACAACAGATGAGCTTATTCCTTCAGGTGAGACATCTTCATACCGTTCAAATCCTATCGGACTTGCACAGTTTACTCTTTCAAGAAAAGACCCTGAGTATGTAGGCAAGGCCAAGGAAGTTCAGGCGGCAGAAAATGCCCGTGTAGCAGGAAAATGTCCCGCTGAAGCTTTCCCTGAAATTAAGCCGGTTATGGATAAGATTAAGGAGAGCTATGAAATTCACAGGAATACCGTTGCAATCGGAAGTACAATTTTTGCCGTGAAGCCAGGTGATGGTTCGGCAAGAGAACAGGCTGCATCATGTCAGAAGGTTCTCGGCGGCTGGGCTAACATCGCCAACGAGTATGCTACCAAGAGATATCGTTCTAACCTTATTAACTGGGGTATGCTTCCGTTCATTATTGACAAGGGCGAGCTTCCGTTCAAGAATGGTGATTATATCTTCATTCCGGGAATCGCAGATGCAATTAAGAATAAGGATAAGGTAATTAAGGCATTTGTTGTTAAGGATGAGCTTAAGGAATTTGAATTAAGAATAGATGAACTCACAGATGATGAGCGTAAGATTATTCTTGACGGTTGTCTGATTAACTTTTACAGGTCATAAAATTATATGATACCAGGGTCAAATAGACACAAAATCCGATGCAAGCTTGCTTGTAGGAGGATTTTTGTCCAGTTGACCCGCAAAAACACCGAAAAGTAGCTATTTTTCGTAGAAAAATGAGTGGATTTGAGGTGTTTTAGGATTGCGGGAGTGTGTTAACACGGAGCAATCCGTGGTATCATGGGGGGGCAAATTTTATATTTGACCCAACATCATTATATGCGATATATACCCTTCTTACCAATGTGGTAGGGAGGGTATTTTTGTGTGATGAAATAACCGCAGAAAAAACTTATTATGCAGACACTTTGTTAAAATATTATTTACAATACTGGAAAAATATGTTAAAATAATTATATAGATGATAATACATTTATGGAGTGTAAATGAGGGAGGCGATTTATAAAATGAGTCTAAAAAAATTTTTTTTAACCGGCATATTATTATTACTGTTGTTACTTACCTGTGCCTGTAATGCCAAGGAAGAAAAAAATTCAGGACCAATAGATATATATGAACTTAACCAAAGTGGAATATTAACGCCGCTGTCGCAGGTGCAATTCTATGAGGAAGATGAAGAACAGCAGTACTGGAGTAATATGTCTAACAGAATGACCAAGTGCAATGGTGGTTATTATGTTGCAAGTTCGGGATATACCGGTACCAGCGGTATGTGTCTTGGTTATGTTGACAGTGATATGAATCAATGCACTCCAATGTGCAGTGATTCGTTGTGTAACCATAAGAATTCTAATTGCAATGCATTTTATGATGACTATGAAGCTCAGATCTGGAGTTATAAAAACAAACTATATGCAATTAAAAGGGAGAGCGGCAGAACCCATCTTGTAGAGATTGATGTGGACGGGAATAACAGAAAAACACTTTTTGAGATTGGCTATATTCCGCTTACCGAAAATGATAGTACAACCCTTACATTTTATGATAACTGTGTATACTCTTATGACAGGCTGCTATATGTACTGGGCGTTAATAAGTCGCCGAATTATATCAGAAAACGTTCCCTGGATGGGAAGACAGATGAGTATGTAATAACAAGCAGTGAAGATGGCTGCGGATATAACAAGGTAAGAAGCTACAATGGCAACCTGTTTTTCACTTACCATTCCTATGTGTACAGGGAAAACGAATTAGTGTTTAATTCACGCGGCTTATATTGTTATGATATTAAGAAGCATGAACTGTATCGTCTTCTTGATGATAATGTTATTGATTATGCGTTAGACACAGAGAATAATAAGGTGTATTGCTTTATTGATAAGGAAGGTCTGTACGAATATGATTTCAAGACCGGTGACAGGAAAAAGATATATGAAGCCGGTGAAGATACCTTTACATGCACTGTCTCATATGATGGAAATTATATATACATGGACAATCGTTGGAGTTTGTTTGCAATGGCCGGCAGCGATAGCTACAAAGAACATCACAGAGCCATTGTGCTTGACAAAACCGGAAAAATTGTTAATGAGATATGTAATATTGATATGAGTAATGTGATTCTTTTTGGCGATGAAGACTATATGTTCCAATATGGCTTGGCTGAGTTCAAGACAGATCATCATACTGACGATAAGCCGGGTAATCTTACGGATTTTTCAGAGTATGCATATTTTGGATCATCCTATATTAAGAAAAGTGAAATAGCAACTGCAAAAGAATTTACGAAAATATTGTGGCCGTAAAGGAAGGGTGTTTTTATGAAGAAGATATTATTATTAGGACTTAGTATGCTTGCAATATTCTTGACGGGCTGTGGCAGCGGCAAAAAAGATATTCATAATTTCAATGAAGCTGCGATAAAACCACTTAAAGATATACAGTTTTATGAGGAGGATAATGGGTTACAGAGTGGCTGGAGCAGTACCGAGCGTCATCGGATGACAGATTTGGGAGAAAATCAGATATTGGTGATGTTCAACTATTATGATTACAGTAATAAAGTGGAAATGTTATGTATGGTAGAAAGTGAAGGGCAGGAGGCAAAATGCAATATTTTGTGTAATGAGGAAGGCTGTACACATAAGAATGACAGCTGCCCTGCATATTTTGGTAAATTTGAGGAACAGATATGGAGTTACAATGACAAGTTATATGGTGTGACTACCAGATTCGACAGAAAGTATCTTGTAGAGATTTCGGCTGACGGCAAAGAGCGGAATGAGTTGTTTTCAATAGGCGAAGCAGGTGTGACATCAACCACTACTAATGAAACGTCACTTGTTTTCAATGATGGTTTTGTATATGTAACAGAAAAGCCAAATAAGGATTATAATGGACTTGAACACAAAAGTATCAGAAAGTATTCTCTTGATGGAAAAACATCTGAAGTGATTGTTGAGACAGAGAAGGCTAATGGGGCTTTCGATAACCTTATGTGTTATGGCGGTAATCTGTTTTTTAGATATTACGAAAAATCGTATGATACCAAGAATAAAAAATCTGTTTATCAGATAAGCGGTTTGTTTTATTATGATACAAAAACAGGGGAATTAAACAAAATTCTCGATGAAGCTGTAACAGGATATGATTTTGATTTTGAAAATCATATGATGTATTGCTTTATCGCAAGTGATGGATTGTATCAATATGATTTGACAACAGGTGACCGTAAAAAACT
>JBJENU010000170.1:0-2319 GCA_051880355.1 Lachnospiraceae bacterium
TATGGATATTTTCAAAAACCTTGGAAAGTTTAAGAATGCAGTACAGAATAAGGCAGAAACCATCGCCCTTAATCCTATGGACTATGTGAACAACAAAATTGTAGCCTACAAGAATCCCGGCCGTTCATTTACAACACCATATTACACTTCAGCATATGCAGGAATGATGTTTAACGGATATATATAAAACCAGCTGTCGCAATACAGCTGGTTTTGTTTTTAGTATTTTAACATTCCGGATGTCCCTTCACTGCCAAGAGCCTTCCCGCAGCTTATATGCTCCATACCTTTAATATATGCACCCTTTGCGGTGTTGACGAAAGTTACATTGCTTCCGCTTATTCTGTCCTCAATCCATTTCCGGTATATTTCAAAATTAGGAGCCGTATCAATCATATCTCCGGCAACGCTTTTAACCTTTCTGCTGCCGGTTACATTTCTTGAAAATGTTGTTTGCGACGCATGTGACAAACCATTAGTATAGGCAAGGTCAAGCCCCAGACAGATAACCTTTTTAACTCCCATTCTAATCAGCATGTCAACCATAAAGCACGAAACAGAACCACCTGTTTCAAATAATTCTATGCCTTCATGACAGGCTTTCTCCTCTGCAGGTTCAAAGCCCTCCTGATAAGCAATATACTTATTACCCTGGTATTCCCTACAGGCCTTGTGATTGGCACTGCTTAAAAATATAAGTCCCGAATCCGAAGCTGTATCAAGAATCTGACTCTGCATATTATCCTTAACATCGATAATTACCACATAATCCGGTTTTATGCCTGACCCAAGAAGCTTCTTATACACCGTTCCGGCACAGACAACAGTATACCTGTTCCTGTTATCATGCAAAAGCTTAATATCATCATCTAAGGAAGGCCCACCGGCAACCAGCACAGCCTCACGTCCTGCAAATTCAGATTTTAACTGCCACACATTGGCAGCATTAATTTTTATATTATTCCTGAAATTCCACTCCATGGCACTTTTCTGGTCCTGTATGGAGTTCTGCACCCAGAAAAAATTCTCCAGACTCTTTCTTATTCCCCCATTTTCAATGCTAATCAGGGTAGGTCTGTGAATAGCCAGCATCTTTCCCGTAAAATCCCCGGAAAGTCTGGAAGCCAGCAATGAAAAATCTCTGTCCCATATTATATCTGACTTAATCGGAACACCAAATCTTGTGTGCATTTCAATGACAGTCTCAGATGGCTCATACACCACAATTCTTGCACCGTGGCAGTATTTTTCCAGTTCTGCAACATGATATCCCAGACCAAGTCCAAGCACTATGTATTCATCACACCCGCTATTTACATAACATTTTGCAAACCTGTACCCTTCAAGTCCAGCACAGATATTGGAGTGAAAATACAGCTTTTTGCCATTAGCACATCGCGCCATAACAGCCTCGCCGCAATTATTGTACTCAATCACATATGTGCATCCGTCTCCGTCAGCCTGACACTCCTCTTCCAGGCCTATATCACTTCTGTCATAATTGGTAAACAGGTACACAAATGCCGATTCAAGCACAGGCTTAATAAGCTGCTCCAGCAAATCCGACAAAAGCACCAAATCCTCTGCCACCAGGGCGTCGTTAAGTGCCACAACATAACCTGTCAGAGTCTCTTCGTCTGTAATTTGTGTATCAGCAAGAAACTCCATGGTTTTGGCAAATTCTGCACTGATAATTCCAAAAGCAGCATTGGCCTCGCCAAATCTCTGGTTAAGCACATATTCTTTGAAGAAATTAATATTAACTGCCTGAGTTTTTAAGCTCCCAAAAATTTCCTTTATCTGAGACATACCTTATCCTAAATATCCTTTAATGCTTCTCTCAATTCCTCAACAGATAGCCACTGTGTGTTAGTTCCCGAATTATATTCAAAGCCGTCTTCAACCAGCTTGCCGCCCGGCAATATCTCTTTGTTGCTCCATGTAAAATTCGGATAAATGATGTAATGCTTATCATACTCATATGTCAGCCTGCAGTCATCCTTAGTAACCATAACTTCATGAAGCTTCTCACCCTCACGGATGCCAATCTCCTTGATTGTACAGTCAGGACACATAGCCTTGGCAAGGTCGCCAATATGGAATGACGGAATCTTGGAAATATAAGTTTCACCGCCCTTAGACTCTTCAAGGGCTTTAAATACCAGTTCAACACCCTGCTTAAGGGTAATCCAGAAACGTGACATCCTAAGGTCAGTAACTCCAAGTTCCTTACTGCCACTGTCCAGAATATTCTGCCAGATAGGAATTACGGAGCCTCTGCTTCCTGCAACATTGCCGTATCTTACGCATGAGAATACT
>JBJENU010000171.1:0-2318 GCA_051880355.1 Lachnospiraceae bacterium
TGATTCTGTCGGTTATATTCTGTAACGGTGTAATGAAAAATCTGGTTCAGAGAGACAGACCTTTCTGGACTGATGAGGGACTTCTTGCCCAGATAGAAGCAATGAAGGCTTCTGTTCCGTCATGGCTTCATGTTGTAATACCTACGGACTTTTCATTCCCGTCAGGCCACACATCTGCATCCTTTGCAGCAGCAGTGGCAATTTTTATGATGCACAAAAAAGAGGGCATAGCTGCTATTGTGGTTGCCGCACTTATTTCACTTTCAAGACTGTATATCGGCGTTCATTTCCCGACCGATGTTTTGGTAAGCCTTGTACTTGGAACTATCTATGGAATTGTTGCAGTTCTTATTGTAAAATTTGTCTTGAAAAAGATTAATGAGAAACGAGGAGAAGTAAAAGAAAATGCTTGATATTTTAATTGATGCATTGCTGGATAGCGCTAAGCTTCTGCCATTCTTGTATCTTACATATCTTCTTATGGAGTTTATGGAGCACAAGATGAGCTCAAAGGTTAAGAGTGCAATCAGAAATGCAGGAAAATTCGGCCCTGCGGCAGGTGCTGTGCTTGGCGCATTTCCACAGTGCGGGTTTTCTGCGGCAGCAGCTAATTTGTATGCAGGAAGAATTATTACATTGGGTACTCTGATTGCAATATTCTTATCTACGTCTGATGAAATGCTGCCTATACTTATTATGAACAGGGCAGATATTTCTCTTGTTCTTACACTTGTTGGAACCAAAATAGTAATCGGACTTGTGGCTGGCTTTGTAATCGATGCACTGGTGAGAAAAAAGAGGGGCACGGTAAGCAAGCTTAGAATTGGAAATATCTGTGAGCAGGAGCGTTGTAACTGCTCAAGGAACATATGGCTGTCATCTTTAAAGCACACAGTGGTTGTCATCGCTTTTATTTTCATAATTGCTTTTGCATTGAATTTTATTATGGAAGAGATAGGTGAGGAGGTCATTGCAAATGTTGTGGGTAACCAGAAAATTCTGGCACCAATGGTTGCAGGAATTATAGGGCTTATTCCTAACTGTGCATCATCTGTGGCACTGACACAGCTTTATGTATCGGGAGTTACCAGCATGGGAACTTTGCTTGCCGGACTTCTTGCAGGAAGCGGCGTTGGTATCCTTGTGCTTTTCAGAATTAATAACAACCTTAAAGAGAATTTTAAAATACTTGGAATTATTTACGGAATTGGTGTTTTAACAGGCATAATTCTCAATATTGCAGGTATATAAGAAAAAATTGACAATAAACATGTAATGTGTGTTCCGGAGGACAATGATTATGAAGTTTTTTATTGATACAGCTGATGTGGAAGAGATACGTAAGGCTAATGATTGTGGGATTATTTGCGGTGTTACAACCAATCCTTCGCTTATTGCAAAGTCCGGCAGGGATTTTAATGAAGTGATTGCTGAGATTACATCCATAGTTGACGGACCGATTAGCGGCGAGGTCAGCGCATTTACAACTGATGCTGCAGGGATGATTGAAGAAGGAAGAAAAATTGCAGCAATTCATCCTAATATGGTTGTAAAAATTCCTATGACAATGGAGGGACTTAAGGCAACAAAGGTGCTTTCATCAGAAGGAATCAAGGTTAATGTCACTTTGATTTTTTCGGCAAATCAGGCTTTGCTTGCAGCAAGGGCAGGAGCTGCTTATGTGTCACCGTTCCTTGGAAGGTTAGACGACATATCTTCGCCTGGTATTGGACTTATTGAGGACATAGTAACAATTTTTGATAATTACAATATTGAGACGGAGATTATATGTGCAAGCGTACGCAATCCTATTCATATTACGGATTGTGCCCTTGCCGGTGCAGATATTGCAACGGTTCCTTACAAGGTTCTTGAGCAGATGACAAAGCATCCGCTTACAACAGAGGGAATTGCAAAATTTCAGGCGGATTCAATGAAGTAGAAATTTGTCACTTTTTAGGAAAAAAATAAAAAAACGATTTATTTTTGCTAAAATGTATGATATAATATAAACAATATCGAATGTAATGTGATTAGGAGGATAGATTATGGGGCTTTTTTCTAAGAAAGATGCACAGCAGGCTGCTAATAACGGTGATATGGAGCGCTTGATGCAGGCTATGGATAACATCATTGCAGGCCAGTATGCTCCGGTTGATGTGTCGACTTTTTCGGACAGCGCAGTAGGCCAGAAGGTTAATGATCTTATCAAGGCCTTTAAGGTAAGTAATAATAATTTTGTTATGCGTCTTAATGATGCGATGCTTTCTGTAGGCGACAGTTCCTATGTTAAGATAATGCTTGACCAGGTGGAGGAG
>JBJENU010000172.1:0-10299 GCA_051880355.1 Lachnospiraceae bacterium
AGCACCAGCCTTCGTAAGTGAATTAAAAAGTGTACTTTTTCCTACATTCGGCAAACCTACGATTCCTAATTTCATAGTTGTATTCTACCTCATCTTCCTGCATTAATAATTTCAAGAAATGCCTTGGTGTTAGCCGCTGCATCTCCCTTAAATACTGCTGACCCTGCAACAATTACATTGGCGCCGGCAGCCACTATATCTTTTACATTGTCAAGATTAACGCCTCCGTCAATCTCAATATCAATGTTTAAATTCTTATCTTCAATAATTCTTTTTACCTGTTTTACTTTATCAAGACATTCAGGAATGAATTTCTGACCTCCGAAGCCCGGATTGACACTCATTACAAGTACCATGTCAACCATCCCGATGTATGGTTCTATGGCAGATACAGGTGTTTTCGGATTAAGGGTAATGGCAGCTTTTACACCACTTTCCTTTATCTTATTAAGAGTTGCCTCCACATCGGTACATGCCTCTACATGGACAGTAATTATATCTGCACCGGCCTTGACAAACTCATCTATATATCTGATTGGCTCTTGTATCATCAGATGCACGTCAAAAATCTTGTCTGTATCTTTTCTTACCGATGCAATAACAGGCATTCCGTAAGAAATGCTTGGCACAAAAAGACCATCCATAACATCAATATGGACATACCGGGCACCAGCTTCATCAATGTCTCTTATGCACTTTCCAAGGCAACTAAAATCTGCCGAAAGAAGTGATGGTGATAAAATCATTTCCACTTTTCAGTACTTCCTTTTCTCTTTTAATTCTGCATATATATCAACATAAGAATCATATCTTAACTTACTGATGATGCCACTGCTTACAGCCTCTTTCACACTGCATCCCGGCTCATTAACATGGACACAGCCGTTAAATCTGCATTTACCTTCATAATCGTCAAATTCGTGGAAATAAAAGCGCACATCCTGGGCCTCCATTGTGTTATAAAGGGAGGTAAAGCCCGGAGTATCCATAATAAATGTATCCGCTTCAATTTTGAATAGCTGGGCATGCCTTGTTGTATGCCTTCCTCTCTCAATCTTGGCACTTATCTCACCTGTTTCCATTATCTGCTCATTTGCAAGTAAATTGGTAATTGACGACTTACCAACGCCTGACGGTCCTGCAAAAGCAGTTGTCTTTCCCTTAAGCACAGACCTCAGTTCATCGACTCCGTTTTTATCATAGGTGCTGGTAAAAATCATTTTACATTTACTGCCTCTGAAATTGTCAAGCAATTCCTCAACTTCTTTTTCCTGTGCCAGATCAGTCTTATTAAAACAAATAACAGTTTCTATATCAAGCATTGCCATTTCCAGCAAAAATCTTGAAAGCAACTGATAATTAGGTTTTGGATGTGTAACTGCAAAAACTATAACAGCCTGGTCAATATTGGCACATGCCGGCCTTATCAACATATTTTTTCTCGGCAGCATTTCAACAATGTTGCCGAGAAAGTGTTGTTCATCAATAATTTCAATTATGACATTGTCACCAACCAGAGGCTTAACCTTCTGATTGCGGAATGCCCCTTTGGCTTTACATTCATATATTCCATTGCTGGTCTCAACATAGTAAAAACCAGCTATGCCTTTTACTATTTTACCCTGCATACTTCACCTAGTTGCCGCCTGCAGGCTCTGTACCCGGTTCAGGGGCTGTTGTAGGTGACTGGGTTGATTCCTGCTCATCTGTCTGTGATTCAGAAGGAATTGTCTCAGTCTCTTTCTCCTTGTATTCACCATAAATAGTAATTGTGATTTCTGTTGTAGACGTTACCAGTGAACCTGCAGCAGGTGTAACCTTAGTTACAACTCCCTCTTGTGATTTACTTGGTGCCGCCGAGCCCTGAATCACATTAATATTGGTAAATCCGCTGGCCTCAAGCTTTTTGATTGCATCTTCCTTGCTCTCACCTACAATGCTAGGAACCTTAATGGTCTTTGTCTCAGCACCACGGCTCACAACCAGCTTAACAGTTGCGCCTGCTTTTACCGACGTATTAGCAACCGGAAGCTGGCTCACAATATTACCCTGGGCAATTTTATCATCATACTTATAATCTGTAACAACAATAAGTCCAAGGTCTTCAAGATACTCCCTGGCCTCCTGTTCCGTCTTGTTAACAAGATTCTGGAGAACTATGGTAGTTACGCCTTCACTGATGGCCACCTTAATACTTGTATTCTTAGGAACCATTGTGCCCGCTTTCTGGCCCTGGGAAATCACCTTACCCTTTTCCACAAGGTCAGATGGCTGTCTTGTAATCTTGCAGCCCAGACCAATCTTGTTAAGTGCATTCTTAGCTTCTTCCTCAGTCATGTTCTTCAAATCAGGAACTTCAACATAATCTGACGTATCAATGGTCGAAGACTCATCTGTGGCTGTTGTGGTTCCCTGAGTTGCAGCATTATTATCTGAGCCTCCGTTCATAAGTCCCACAAGCTTAACTGCAACAAATATGATAATAACTGCACAAAGTGCTGCTATGCCAATACCCAGCCACTTCATTATTGTATCAATTCTCTCATTGCTGTCTTCATCATAATCAGTATTTTTCTTTTTGCTCTTACTCATAAAAGATGCAGAATACGTTCTTGCTTTTCTCTCGTTAAGCAAATCAAAATCATCATCATCGTCATCATCTGATAAATCATCAAGGAAATCCCTGTCATCATTGTCAACATCTGACGTATCTGCTTTAAAATTATTCTCCTCCAAATCAGCTGAGTTTTCACCGGATGGGCTTACAACACTACTATCTTCTCCGGTAATACCCGCATTAGCTCTGGACACACCACTCATTGCATAAGCCGGTATCATTTTGACAAAATCAACATCCGGCATTACAAGTGATTTTTTCAAATCTGCAATCAAATCAGTAGCATTCTGGTATCTCATATCAGGCTTCTTTGATGTACATTTGAGAACAATTTTATCCACGCTTATAGGCACATCCTCTGCCACCTGTGAAGGAGGAACAATATCATCCTGAATGTGTCTTACTGCAACCGCCACCGTGTTGTCACCATCAAAAGGTACAATGCCGGTAAGCATCTCATATAACGTTATACCAAAAGAATAAATATCACTCTTTTCATCGCTGTATCCGCCTCTTGCCTGTTCAGGAGAAATATAATGAACAGAGCCCATTGCCAGTGAATTAATTGTCTGGCTTGAAGAAGCCCTCGCAATTCCAAAATCTGTAACCTTTACCTTACCTTCTTTTGAAATTATAATATTCTGAGGCTTGATGTCCCTGTGAATAATCTTGTGACTGTGTGCCGCCTCAATGCCCTGTGCCACCTGTATGGCTATACTTACGGCTTCCTTGGTACTTAAACGGCCTTTTTTCTCAATGTACCGCTTAAGTGTAATGCCCTCCACCAGTTCCATTACAATATAATATATTCCATCCTCATCACCAACATCATATACATTAACTATGTTAGGATGAACAAGTCCTGCAGCCGACTGGGCCTCTATTCTGAACTTAGATACAAAATTGGCATCCTGGCTGAATTCCTGTTTTAAAACCTTGATTGCCACAAACCTGTTAAGCTTATGACACTTTGCTTTATATACGTCAGACATACCGCCATTGCCAATCTGCTCTAATATCTCATATCTGTCACCTAAAAACATTCCTTTTCTTAACATACTCTCTCCCTGCTTCCTATGGTTCTATAATAATTACCGAAATATTATCTTTTCCGCCATTCTGGTTAGCCAGATCAACCAGCATACCCGCGGCCTCATCACATGGAAAATTTTTTATTACCTGTCTGATTGTATCATCTTCAACCATGTTGGAAAGCCCGTCAGAACACATTACAAACTTGTCATTGGGATTAATCTGAACCTCAAAGAAATCCGCCATAACCTTTTTATCTGCGCCAATGGCCCTTGTAATAATGTTCTTGTTAGTATGAGTTCTTGCCTGACTTCTCTCAAGCTCCCCTATTGAAACCATCTCCTCCACAAGAGAATGGTCCCTTGTTATCTGTCTTATTTCATCGCCAACAAGATACAGCCTGCTATCCCCCACATTTCCGACACACAGCATACCCTGTTCTATTGTAGCAACAACAAGTGTTGTTCCCATTCCGCTAAAATCTTCTGATGTAGCAGCCACCTCCAGAACCTTATCGTTGGCATTCCTTATGGCCTCATCAAGTACTCCAAGGATAGAACTGCTCCTGCTGTTCTTAACTGTGTCTACCACCGTCTCCACAGCACACCTTGAAGCAGTATCGCCAGCTTTATGACCACCCATACCATCGGCAATGATAAACAGATTCTTTAATTTTCCAACTGCCACAGTAGAGGCATATACACTGTCCTGATTGATTTTCCGTGTCCTGCCTACGTCTGTCAATGCACTAGCCTTCATAGTAATCCTTCCCTTATATTAACACATATAATCCATTTTATGTTAGCACAACCAAATTAGAATTGCAAGTCCTTGTTATTTTCCATGTAGTGTCTGCGCAGCTGCCCGCATGAGCCATCTATATCTCTTCCCAGTTCCCGCCTGATAGTAGCATTTATGCCGCTCTTCTCCAGCCTGTTTTTAAAATTTATTATATCGTCATGCCTGCTCTGTCTGTAATCCCGTTCCTTGATAGGATTGACAGGAATAAGATTAATATGACAGTTCATGTGTTTAACCAGTCCAATCAGCTTTTCTGCACATTCTTCTGAATCATTGACACCGCTTACAAGGCTGTACTCAAATGAAACTCTCCGCCCGGTCTTATCAATAAAATATCTGCAGGCTTTAATTATTTCCCCAACTGAATATTTATTTGCGATCGGCATAAGTGTTCTTCTAAGCTCATCATCAGGTGCATGAAGGGAAATCGCCAGAGTAAGCTGGGGCTTTGTATCTGCAAGCTCATAAATTCTCGGAACAAGTCCGCAGGTTGATACAGTCAGATTTCTGGCTGAAATGTTAATCCCATCAGGGTCCTTTAAAAGTTCGATAAATTTAATTAAATTATCATAATTGTCAAATGGTTCACCTGAACCCATAACCACCACATTATCAACGCGCTGGCTGCTTTCCCTCTGAATTCTGTATATCTGGTCAAGCATCTCGGACGGGGTAAGATTGCGGACGCAGCCGTCAAGTGTGGAGGCGCAGAATCTACAGCCCATTCTGCAGCCAACCTGTGACGAAATACACACTGAATTACCATGTTTATAACGCATAAGCACGCTTTCTATATAATTACCGTCGCCAAGTGAAAAAAGATACTTTTCTGTTCCGTCAATGGCTGACTTTCTTATTTGTACAGGCTTAAGGCACACATATGAACAATTTTCCTGTAACCAGACCCGCATATTCTGCGGAATATTAGTCATTTCATCAAAGCCTGCTGCCAGTTTCCGGTGCATCCACTGATAAAGCTGTTTTGCACGAAACTTAGGGAAGCCTGCATCCACAATATATTCAGTTAATTCCTGCAAATTAAATGATTTAATATCAGTCATGGCAAGCTCCTTTTTTCACAAACTTTGCAATAAAAAATCCATCGTTGGCCATTTGTCCCGGAAGTATCTGAAGCTGTGACACTTCCTTCAGTTCAGTATTGGCAAGTAACCATTCCACATTTTCCTGATTTTCTTTTTTGTTGATTGTACAGGTGGAAAATACCAGAGTTCCCCCTGTCTTAACATACAGTGATGCATTCTTCAGGATTTTTCTCTGCAACAAAACTATTTCATCAATCATTTCCCCGGTCATCTTGGTTCGTATATCATTTTTTCGTGATAAAACGCCAAGTCCGGAGCATGGTACGTCGGCAATTACCAGGTCAGCCTTACCGATGCTGTTCTCAAAAAGCTGTGTTGCATCCCTGACATCTGCCGTTATTTTGTCAAGACCAAGTCTTTCTATATTCTCCCTAATCATACTTGTCTTGTATTCACTAATGTCATACGCATTTACCTTCGCCTTGCCATTGGCAAGTAAATAGGCATTGATTGACTTGCCTCCGGGAGCGGCACACATATCAATTATTGTGTCACCTTCCTTTGGCTGTGCAATGATTCCCGCCATTATGGAGCTTACATCCTGCACATAAAACATTCCTTTATTAAAGCTCTCCAGACTTCCAATGCTGTCATAATTATCAATTTCAAAAGCAAAATCAATATCCGGCACAGTTTTTACAACCACACCCTGTTTTTCCAGCCGGCTCCTTACTTCATCAGGTGAACATTTTAGTGTGTTGCATCTTATAAAAGTTTTTCTGTTGCCGTTAAAGCCTTCAAGAATTTCCACAAGCTTTTCTGTCCCAAACTGTTCTGTCCACATTTTTATCAGCCATTGCGGCATTGAATACTTTACTGAATAATACTCTTCAGGTGATTTTTCTTCTGAAGGATAACTGATGTTGTCCCTGTTTCTTGCAATGGTTCTTAAAACGCCGTTAACAAACCCGGACAGTGTATGAAAGCCTCTCTTTTTAGCCAATTTCACACTTTCATTGCAGGCGGCACTTTCCGGCACACCATCCATATACATAATCTGATAAGCGCCCATCCTAAGCAAATTTCTTATCAGCGGCTTCATTTTATCAGTTTTTGTCTTTGAAAACTGATTAATAACATAATCCAATTCAATTGATTTTTCCAGACAACCTTCAAAAAGCCTTGTAACAAAGCTTCTTTCCTGTTTTTCAAGATAAGCAAACTTATTCAAAGCCTGTGAAAGTACTATATGACTGTATTGATTTTTTTCGTTGACCTCAATAAGGAGGTCCAGCACTATCTCTCTTAAATTAACTGAATCAGACATAAATCATTCTCCGAGTACACTTCCCACGGTAACTGTAACGCCACGAAGGAAAGCATCTGCCATCATACGTTTTTTGCCTTCAAGCTGAAGTTCTGTAATTTTCAGACTGCCTTCACCGCACTTAACTACAATGCCGTTTTTCAGCACTTCCGTAATTGTGCCGCAGACAGCCTCCTGTGTATCCGCAACAACTTCGCTGTCCCATATTTTTAACTGTTTTCCGTTCAAACGTGTAAAAGCACTTGGCCACGGGTTAAGTCCACGAATCAGGCGTTCAATTTCCACAGCCGGCTTATTAAAATCAATATTGCCCATTTCCTTGGTGAGCATTCCCACATGAGTTGCAATGGAATCATCCTGTTTTACCGGAGTGATAATTCCCTGTTCAAGGCCTTTAAGTGTCTTTGATAAAAGTTCTGCCCCAAGAACGCACAATCTGTCAAAAAGGCTTCCGCCGGTCTCTTTCCTGTCAAGAGTTATCTCTTCCTGTAACAAAATATCTCCTGTATCTATTCCTGCATTCATAAGCATTGTTGTGACACCTGTTTTTTCAAGGCCGTCAATAACAGCCCACTGAATCGGTGCTGCGCCACGGTATTTTGGCAGAAGTGAAGCATGAACATTGACACAGCCATACTTAGGCATATCAAGGACGCACTGAGGCAGAATCTGTCCAAAAGCCACAACAACAATAACATCAGGTGCAATTTTTCTAATTATATCAACAACTTCTGAATTCCTTAACTTTACCGGCTGATATACAGGGATATTATACTTTACCGCACACTGTTTTACCGGAGGCATAACAAGCTCCTTGCTTCTGCCCTTTGGTTTATCCGGCTGGCTGACAACCGCCGCCACCTCATGACCGTCTGCAATAATGCGCTCCAGTGTGCCCACTGCAAAGTCAGGCGTACCCATAAAAACAACTTTCATTATTCAAAATCCTCATCATCTTCCATTGATACAGTCACAAGGCTGCCCTCTTCCACTTTATCCACATAAACAATGCCGTCTAAATGGTCAATTTCATGGCAGAGACATCTTGCAAGAAGCTCCTCGCCTTCAATGATAACTTCTTCCATATTCTCATTAAGGCATTTTACCTTTGCGTAATTTGGGCGCTTGACAATTCCCTGCTTACCCGGAACACTAAGGCAGCCTTCTGCGCCAACCTGCTCACCTGATGTCTCCAGAATAACAGGATTAATAAGAACCATAGGTCCGTCGCCAACATCAATAACCACAAGTCTCTTCCTGATGCCAACCTGTGGTGCCGCAAGTCCTACACCATTGGCTTCATACATAGTCTCAATCATGTCATTGATAAGCTCGCTAAGCCTGTCATCCATCTTGGTTACTTCTTTTGCTTTTGCCCTTAAACACTCATCTCCAAGTGTCCTTATGTTTCTAAGTGCCATAAATTCCTCCTTATGTCATAAATGAAAACTGCACCATAACTTTCTTGAAGGCAGTGCTGTTTTTCACATAGTTATCCAGTTCTTTCGCAAATTCAGTAAGTGCGCTGTAATCTGCGGATTTTATATATAAAACTTTATTGTACACATCTTTAAGCTTGTATACACTTGCATTGGCAGGACCAATACACATCAGATTATCTCTGCGTGGTCTGATAAGTGCCACCGCATGTTCCAGTATCTTCTCATCCTCACTTGAAAAGGTAACCATGAGAATTTTCTTTACCGGCGGGTAGCCTGCCATTTGGCGGTAACCGATTTCCTGCTCATAAAAGCTTGCATAATCCTGATTAGCAGCTGCAACTATGCTGTAGTGCTCAGGATTATATGTCTGTATAACAACGTTACCGGAAACGCTGCCTCTTCCTGCCCTTCCTGCAGCCTGTGTAAGAAGCTGAAAGGTTTTCTGTGCAGCATCATAATCAGACGCATATAAAGACATATCTGCCGCAAGAATCCCCACCAGTGTCACTGCAGGAAAATCATGGCCTTTTACAATCATCTGGGTTCCGATTAAGATATCTGCATCTCCTGATGCAAAAGCACTTAAAATCTTTTGATGACCATCTTTTCCCGTCGTGGTGTCAGCATCCATTCTAAGGATTCTTGCATCAGGAAAGGATTTCTGCACAATATCAGCTATCTGCTGTGTACCTGCCTTAAAGCCCGATACATATTTGGAGCCACACTCAGGACAGCTTTTAACTGCCTCCGTCTCATATCCGCAAAAATGGCATACCATTTTTCCTCTGCTTCTTCCCTGGGTATGATATGTCAGGGAAATGTCGCAATGGGGGCATTTCATAACAGCGCCACAGCTTCTGCAGGATATGAAACCCGAATATCCTCTTTTGTTAAGAAAAAGCATTATCTGCTCTTTTTTTTGTAATCTGTCCTCAATTAATTCCGTAAGCTTCCTGCTCAGTATTGAACGGTTTCCCTTTTTCAATTCTTCCCTTAAATCAACCACCTCAACCTTAGGAAGTTTGGCTCCCGTGGCACGTCTGCTTAACTCCAGGAGCTCTATATTGCCATTCTGTGTCTCATAGTAGGTCTCCACACTTGGCGTTGCCGAGCCAAGGACAAGTGAAGCCCCTTGTCTTGCGGCAATATATTCTGCAACCATTTTTGCATTATATCTTGGGCTGGTCTCGCTTTTATATGCACTTTCGTGTTCTTCGTCAATAATAATTATGCCAACATCATTAAATGGTGTAAAAAGAGCTGAACGAGGACCAATCATAATATCTATGTCGCCGTTTTTAGCACGGCAGAACTGGTCATAACGTTCTCCCTTGGAAAGTCTCGAATTAATAATGGATACTCTGTCACCGAATCTTTTATAAAATCTGGTTACTGTCTGATAAGTCAGTGAAATTTCAGGGATAAGGACAATTGCCTGTCTCTTCATGGCAATAACTTTTTCAATCATAGCCATATAAACTTCTGTCTTACCGCTTCCGGTTACACCGTGTAACAAATATGTCCTATAATTTTTATTATCATAATCAGATGTAAACCTGTCGATAGCCCTCTGTTGCTGGTCTGTATATTGAAAAGTCTTTTCATTTACCCCGGTATCTTTTACGGGATTCCTGTAATACTGAACTTCTTCAATGGAAATTATACCCTTTTTTTCAAGTCCTTTTATGGTCTGGGTCGATATATTCAGCTTATTTGTTGCAAGGCTGTATTCAATAACTTCATCTTCGTACAGGGCTTCAAGAAACTGCTGTTTCACATAATGATGTTTTCTCATTGCAGCTTCTATTTCCTTTTTCAGGGTATCCTTGTCGGCTGCCAGTCTTACTGTTTTTTTCGACTTCAGGGACACTTTTTCTTTTACGGGCATTACCATTTTTAATGCCTGATTAAGTGTTGAACCGAAGTTTTCCTTCATCCACACCGCAAGCTGTATAAGTCTCTCCTCAGGAATATTTCTGCCCTTTTCAACGCTTATGATGTCTTTCGTCTTTGGCACATCAAAATCAGGCAGTTCTG
>JBJENU010000173.1:0-10188 GCA_051880355.1 Lachnospiraceae bacterium
TCCTTGGATTTACCCACCCAAGGACTCATGAATATATGGAATTTGAGGCCGAAAGACCTAAATATTTCCAACACTTACTTGAAATTCTTAAATAAAATATGGTATAATACAATATAGATGTAACGCAGAATATTTTGGCTTTTATGCCGGAACGGAGGCTCATTATGAATGAAAAAACAGTAATTACAATTGGACGGGAATTTGGCAGTGGCGGACATGAGATTGGTATGAAACTGGCTAACAGACTTGGTATCAAGTGCTATGATAAGGAGCTTCTGGCTTTGGCAGCCAAGGAAAGCGGTATGTGTGAGGATCTTTTTAAGAATCATGACGAAAAGCCTACTAACAGCTTTTTATATTCCCTTGTAATGGATACATATTCAGTTGGCTATACTTCCTCTTATATGGATATGCCTCTGAACCACAAGGTTTTCCTTGCACAGTTTGAGGCGATTAAGAGACTGGCAGACAGAGAAGCCTGCGTAATTGTGGGACGTTGTGCCGACTACGCGCTTGAAGGCAATCCACACGCAATAAGCGTATTTATAAAGGCAGATATGGATGAAAAGGTTAAGCGTATCAGCAGAATTTACGAAGTCAATGAGTCAAAGGCTATGGATATGTGCCAGAAGGCTGACAAAAAACGTGCAAGCTATTACAACTATTACTCAAGCAAAAAGTGGGGCGATTCCAAGAGCTATGAGCTGTGTGTTGACAGCGGCAAGCTTGGAATAGACGGTGTAATTGATTTGATTTGTAACTACATCGAAATCCGTGAAAAAAATTTTAAATAATTTAAAATAAATGTTGACAAATGTCGCATTTCATTATATTATATTCTAGTGTGCCGCTCAGTGTGGTAATAAGTTCTGATTAAGTCAGACACCGAAGCTGGCGAGTATTTGATTTAGGAGGTGCCATATGTACGCAATTATAGCAACAGGTGGTAAGCAGTACACAGTATCAGAAGGCGACGTTATCAAGGTTGAGAAGCTCGGCGTTAATGCTGGTGAAACTGTTACATTTGACCAGGTACTTTTAGTTAACAATGGTGAAGCAGTTGTTGGTAACCCAACAGTAGCAGGTGCTACAGTTACTGCAAGCGTTGTATCTGAAGGCAAGGATAAGAAGGTTATTGTATACAAGTACAAGAGAAAAACCGGTTATCACAAGAAGAATGGTCACAGACAGATGTACACTGAAGTTAAGATTGAGAAGATCAACGCTTAATTTAGGTAGATGTTATGACAAAGATTACAATTTTTAAGTCTGATGACGAGATTGTAGGCGTTAAGTCAAAAGGTCACGCAGGATATGCCGAGTCCGGCAGTGACATTGTTTGTTCGGCAATTTCGGTTTTGATGCTGAATACCTTGAACTCACTTGAGAAGTTTACTGATGTGGGTATGAAGGTTGAGGCAGACCAAAAGAAGGCGGTAATCGATTTTAGGATTACCGGTCAGCATAGTGTTGAATCCTTGGTTTTATGCAAGGCGTTGGAGTTAGGATTGACGATGATTGCCAAGGATAATCCCAAGTTTGTTTCTATTACATTCAAGGAGGTGTAAGACATGTTCAATTTGAATCTTCAGTTTTTCGCTCATAAAAAGGGTGTAGGTTCTACAAAGAACGGTAGAGATTCAGAATCTAAGAGATTAGGTGCTAAGAGAGCAGATGGTCAGTTCGTACTCGCTGGTAACATTCTTTACAGACAGCGTGGTACTAAGATTCATCCGGGTGTTAATGTAGGTCGCGGTAACGATGATACATTGTTCGCTTTGGTTGATGGTAAAGTTAAGTTCGAAAGAAAAGGCAGAGACAAGAAGCAGGTTTCTGTATATCCGGTAGATACTAACGAATAATATTAACTATTGTTAAGCTCCAGGTCTTTGTGATTTGGAGCTTATATTTTATCAGATGCTTAAGGAGTGAGATTATGTTTGCAGACAGTGCGAAGATTTTTATAAAATCAGGCAGAGGCGGCGACGGACACGTCAGTTTCAGACGTGAACTTTATGTAGCTGCCGGCGGACCTGATGGTGGCGACGGAGGTCGCGGCGGTGACATTATTTTCGAAGTTGATAAAGGTCTTAATACGCTTAATGATTTTCGCCATGTCCGCAAGTATGTTGCCGAAAGTGGTGAGGAAGGCGGCAAACGCCGTTGCCATGGAAAGGACGGTGCGGATCTCATTATTAAGGTTCCTGAAGGAACAATTATCAGAGAGGATGAGACAGGCAAAATTATTGCTGATATGTCAGATGATAACCTGCGTGAAGTTATTTTAAAAGGTGGCAGAGGCGGCAAGGGCAATATGAACTATGCCACAGCCACAATGCAGGTTCCTAAATATGCCCAGCCGGGTCAGGATGCCCAGGAGCTGTGGGTAAGGCTTGAACTTAAGTGTATAGCCGATGTAGGGCTTGTGGGCTTTCCTAATGTAGGCAAGTCAACATTTCTTTCAAGGGTAACTAATGCAAGGCCTAAAATCGCCAATTACCATTTTACAACACTTAATCCAAATCTTGGTGTTGTAGATCTGGAAGGCAACAATGGTTTTGTAATTGCTGATATCCCGGGACTTATCGAGGGTGCTTCTGAAGGTGTAGGTCTGGGACACGAGTTTTTAAAACATATCGAGAGGACAAGAGTTCTTATACATGTTGTTGATGCCGCATCTACAGAGGGCCGTGACCCGATTGAAGACATTAAGGCAATCAACAAAGAGCTTGAGGCCTACAATCCTGAATTAATAGCTTTACCGCAGGTTATTGCAGCCAATAAGACGGATGTTTTACCGGACGGCGGAGAAGAAGTTCTTAAAAAATTAAAAGATGAATTTGAGGCAAAGGGTATTAAAGTTTTTGCAATTTCTGCTGTAAGCGGTAAGGGTGTCAAGGAACTTTTGTATTATGTGGCTGACCTGCTGTCAAAATGCGAGACAAAGCATATCGTCTTTGAAAGAGAATTCAATATGGAAGAACTTTTTGACAAACCTAATGAGCCATTTTACGTTGGAAAAGACGGAGATGTATACACTGTTGAAGGCCCAAGAATTGACAGAATACTGGGTTATACCAACCTTGATTCAGAAAAGGGTTTCAACTTCTTTAACAATTTCCTTAAAAACAGCGGCATTATCGACCAGCTTAAGGAGCTTGGAATTGAAGAAGGTGACACGGTTAGAGTTGGCGACTATATGGAATTTGAATACTTTATGTAATCGGAGGTAATTATGACAACAAAACAAAGAGCTTATTTAAAAGGACTTGCCATGAATATTGACCCTGTCCTGCAGCTGGGCAAAAGCTGTGTGACACCTGAATTTACTGCGGCAGTTGATGAAGCACTGGAGGCAAGAGAGCTTATTAAGATTCACATACTCAACAATGCAGAAGATGATCACAGGGAAATGGCCAGTGTGCTTGCTGAACGTACACATTCCCAGATTGTTCAGGTAATCGGTAAAATGATAGTCCTTTACCGCGAATCCAAAACTAAAAAGAAGATTGAGCTTCCAAAAGAAAAGAAGAAAAATGGCTAATAATAATTTTCATAAAATAGGCATCTTTGGCGGAACCTTTAATCCGATACACCTTGGCCATATAGCAATGGCAAAGGCAGCTTACCGGCAGCTTGACCTTGAAAAAGTCATTTTTATGCCGGCTAAAAATCCACCCCATAAGACTAATCAGGCTATAGCCGATGAAGCTGCCCGGTGTGAAATGTGCCGTCTGGCAATACAGGATTACAAGTATTTTGAATACTCCGACTTTGAGATAAAAAGAGAAGGGCTGTCTTATTCGGCAGTTACCCTTACACTTTTGCAGGAAATCTTTACAAAGAAATACGGCAAAGACAACTTTGAAATTTATTTTATCATTGGCGCTGATTCCTTCTATGATATTGAAAAGTGGTACAAGCCAGAGATTGTCCTTGCAAACTGTAATCTTACAGTTGCACCAAGAAGTGATAAAAGACAGGAAAAGCTGTCTTTAGAAGCCCACAGGGATTATCTGTACAGCAGGTATAACGCTAAAATTTTTCTCCTTGATGCGCCACTTGTCAACATAAGTTCAAGTGCAATCAGACAGTCTTTTAAGGACAAAGCTCCACTGAAAGAATTCCTGAATGAAGGCGTATATAACTACATTGCAGAGGCAAAGCTTTATGAATGAAGAATTAATAAACGGAATTAAGAAGAATCTCAAAAACAGTCTTACAAAGCATCGAATGACTCACACTGAGGGTGTTGCATACACTGCCGCAAGTCTTGGAATGAGATATGAGATGGACATAGAAAAATGTTATATTGCAGGACTTCTCCATGATTGTGCCAAATATGTTCCTGAAGACAAGATGATTGAACTGTGTAAAAAACATAATGTTAATATCACACCTTTTGAAGAAAAATCAACCTATCTGCTTCACGGAAAGGTTGGGGCTATTCTTGCAAAAAAGGATTACAAGATATCTGATGAGGATATTCTCAACGCCATAACTTATCATACAACCGGCAGGGCAGGAATGAGTATGCTGGAAAAGATTATTTTTGTTGCTGACTATATCGAGCCAAACCGTAGAGAAATTCCTAATATTGCCAGGATACGCAGCATGGCATTTATTGATATTGACAAAGCCATATATATGATTGCCAGGGATACAGTTGATTATCTCACGCAAAGCAATCGTCCTATTGATGATACAACATATGAAACTATGAATTTTTATAAAACAGAGGTATAATATGACAGTTAATAAAACTAATGAAGCTTTACAAACCATATATAAGGCCCTTGATGACAAAAAGGCTTTTGATATATCTGTTCTTGACATCCACGAAGTAAGCGTACTGGCCGACTATTTTGTAATTGCCAGCGGCAGTAACGCCAACCAGATTCAGGCTATGGTAGACAACGTCGAAGAACAGATGCATAATATCGGCATCCACTCGTCAAGAATAGAAGGTGTATACAACAGTTCGTGGGTTCTTATGGATTATTCAGACATCGTTGTTCATATCTTCTCAGAAGAAGACAGACATTTCTATGATCTTGATAAAATATGGGCTGATGCAAGAAGAGTTGAAATGTAGCGGAAAAGATTTTTGCTGCCGTCGGTACTTGGTCGCTGTGCGACCTTATGTACCGCTACGGGTATAATTAAGCTGAAGTATTCTTTCTAACAGGAGATTTCCGGTATCACAATCACAAGCTGTAAATAAACTATAAGAAAGATTTTTGCTGCCGTCGGTACTTGGTCGCTGTGCGACCTTATGTACCGCTACGGCAGCAATTAAGCGGGAGCGCTCTTTCGAATAGTTTATTTACAGCTCCTTTTTATATAATCGTCTTCCTAAAAAGTGATATTACCTTCCCCATAATCTGGCAATCATCAACGATAATAGGATCCATAAAATCATTTTCAGGCTGAAGCCTTATATGACCATCTTCCTTATAAAACCTCTTAACAGTAACTCCCTCATCAATCAATGCTACAACCACTTCACCGTTACGTGCACTGTTCTGCTTCTGAACAACAAGCATATCATTCTCATAGATTCCCATATTAACCATACTGTCGCCCTTAACTGTAAGGATAAATGATTCAGCGTTAGGCATGAATTCCACAGGGATAGGGAAGTAGTCAGTAATATTCTCAACTGCCAGAAGCGGCTCGCCTGCAGCAACTCTTCCCACAATAGGGACATTGACAACCTCACGTCTCATAAGATTAAAATCATCATCAATAATCTCAATAGCACGCGGCTTGGCAGGGTCTCTTCTTATATAACCGTTCTTCTCCAGAGTCTCTAAATGGGCATGAACGGAAGAAGTAGACTTCAAGTTAACAGCATCACAGATATCTCTTACTGCAGGCGGATACCCTTTACTCAAAATCTGTTCCTTAATATATTCAAGAATCTCGGACTGCTTAGCAGTTATTCTACCATTAGCCATAATTAACCTCCTAAAACCATATTCTTAAATCTGTATTCATTATAACATACCATTTCAAAAAAAGCAAACAAATTTTCAGAACAAATTTTCGATTTTCTATTGACAAACATTTGTTCGCGTTGTATAATCAGAACATAGATTTGGAACAAATGTTCTGTGTGATTGTTTTTACAGTCAGGAGGTAATATTTATGAACGGACAGAAGAGTACTTATAGACATAATAGTAAGAGAGGATGCAGAATCAATTATGGGAAGCTTATATTGCTTGTTGGTGCATTATTCCTTTTAGTTATATTTGGAACTAACATTGTAAAAGCTGCTGATTCTAACTATGAAGGAAAGAATAAGATTTATACTTCAGTTTCAATCAAGAAAGGCGATACCCTGTGGAATATCGCCTGCGAATATGCTGATTCGGATATATCAGTTAAGGAATATATTGATGAGCTGGTTAGTATCAATAACCTGCCGTCAACTGATATTACAGCCGGACAGAAGCTTATTGTTTTTTATTACGAATAGGCCAGTCCGGAAGATTGCCGTCAAGTATGGCAGTAAATAACCGCTGTCTCACGCCCGGATTTTCATAATTGAGCTGTTTAATCAGATTTTTAGTATATTGGCGTTTTGTAACTCCATCCAGTGGGCATAAATTTTTAACCACCGGTAACTCAACCTTATTTTTAAAGCCGATAATGTCAGCTTCATTTATGAAAATCATAGGGCGTATGAGAGTTATATTCATTTTGGCAAGATGTGTGACAGGAGAGAAGCTATGTAGTCTTCCTTCATATAATAGTGACATCAGGAATGTTTCCATAAGATCATCCTTGTGATGTGCATATGCGACCTTGTTACAGCCCAGCTCTATGGCTTTCTCATTCAGTGCACCTTTTCTCAATTTTGCACACAGGGAACACGGATTACTTTCTTTTCTCAAATTGAATACAATCTCATATATATCACTGTTAATAATGGTATAATGTACGCCTAAGCTTTCACACAGCTTCTCAACTGCAGAGAAGTCCATTCCTTCAATGCCAGAATGAACCGTAATGGCCTCAATATCAAAATGCTTTGGATAGAATTTCTGAATACCACTCAGTGCGTACAGAAGTGCAAGGCTGTCTTTGCCTCCTGATATACCAATTGCAATTTTGTCTCCTTCATCAATCATATTATATTCTTCAATAGCCTTTCTTGTAAGACTCATTAACTGTTGCAGCTTCATTGTTACTCCTTTTATTTTTCATCACCAAATATTATAGCAGGAGCATAGACAAAAAGCTACAAATTTGATAAAATAATTTTGTATGGGCAAGCCCTGTACAATATCAGATTTTTGAAGGAATTTACTTACTATGGATATAATGAATTTTGAGGATATGAAGCTTGACAGCAGGATTTTTACCTATCTATCTTCCAAAAAATATACAAAACCTACGCCAATCCAGTGCAAATCCTACGAGCTTATGCTTGACAATAAGGATTTCATTGGTTGCAGTCCAACAGGAACAGGTAAGACTATTGCTTATATTTTACCTTTGCTTAAGAAAATTGACAGCAGCAGTAATGACTTACAGGCAATAATTATTTCACCTACATATGAGCTTAACAGACAGATTCATAATCAGTTGGCAGCAATTTGTAAAAATACAGGTATAAGGACACAATTACTCAATGGTGATGGTAATTTACCCCGCCAGATTGATTATCTGAAAAATAAGCCACATATAATTGTTGGTTCAGTTGGAAGAATCAGACAGCTCATTAATATGAAAAAAATTAAGTGCCACATGGTTAAGACATTAATTTTGGATGAAGCTGATAAACTCATTGGAAAGAACAGTCTGGAAGCAACTGTTGATTTGAGAAAGTGTTTGTTAAAATATTGTCAAATATGTATGTTTTCAGCAAGTATGGACGAAAAGGCAGTTAAACAGGCCAGAGAATTGATGAATAATGAAGTCGTAACAATTAATTTATCTAAGAATTTTAATGATTGTGCACGAATTCCGAACACTATATCACACATTTATATAGTATGCGACAGGAATAATCGCATAGAAACTGTGCGCAGCCTTTGTGCGGCAATTAACCCTGATAAATGTATGATGTTTTCCAACAGTAAGTACGAATTGATGAAAGCTTTTGAAAAATTATCGTTCCATGGCTATAATATCGATTGTTTAAGTGGCAATTCATCAAAGGCAGGCCGTACAATGGCTGTAAAGGATTTTTCCAACAATAAACTGCAATATTTGTTATCTACAGACATTGCAGCCCGTGGATTACATTTTGATAACATTACGCATATAATTAATATTAACCTGCCTGAAGAAAATAACGAATATCTTCACAGAGCCGGTCGCTGCGGACGCAACAATCATAAGGGAATGTGCATTTCACTTGTAACCAATAATGAATTAGAGCACATTAAATCTTTAGAAAAACGCTTTAAAATTAAATTCAGGTCCGGAAAGCTGTCAAGAGGCCAATTTCTAATAAATAACGATTAAAAGACTACTCTCGCCTGTTTTTGCGTGTCATAACTTCGTTAAACTTGAGTTTAGCGAAGTTATATATGCCGGTAAATGTACTGCTATTTATGATTTAACGAAAGGATTTTTATGGCTAACAAAACATATTCAGAACAACAAAACATTCAGAATACAAAAAAACTTAATGAATTACTAAAGGTTCTTCCTCGTTTTTCTTCTGATTACTTTCAGAGTGTACAATATACCAAACTGCCAAGAACTCAGCTTGCATATGCTATGGATTTGAAAAATTTCTTTGAATTTCTAGTACAGAATAATCCAATCTATAAGGATAAAACAATTCATGACATTCAGCTTAATGATATGAATATGCTTGTGGCTGATGATATTGTTGAGTATTTAAGATATGTTAAGGCTTACAGTGACCCTAACGGCAGAGAAATTACCAACGCTGAACGAAGTGCCAAGCGTAAACTGTCATCATTGCGTTCATTTTTTGGCTATTACTATAAAATGGATAAAATTTCGGTAAATCCAACTATGCAGGTTGATATGCCAAAAATCCACGAAAAGGCCATTGTGCGTATGGAGGTCAATGAGGTAGCCCAGTTTCTGGACAATGTTGAATCAGGAAACAAACTGACACCCAGCCAGCTGAAACGCCATGAAAAGTTAAAGGTTCGCGACCTTGCTCTCCTGTCACTTATGCTTGGTACAGGAATACGTGTATCTGAATGTGTGGGTCTTGATATTAATGACGTAGATTTTGATAATAACAGAATTAAAGTTGTAAGAAAAGGCGGCTATGAGGATTTTGTTTACTTTAGTGACGAAGTCAGTGAAATTTTACAGGAATATATGGATGAGCGCAAAGGGATGACAACTGAAATAGGCCATGAGAATGCTCTCTTTATATCAAGCAAAAAAACACGGTTATGCGTCCGTTCAGTTGAACTCCTGGTAAAAAAATATGCCAACACAGTCACTACCGTGAAGCATATCACACCACATAAATTGAGAAGTACATACGGAACTAATCTTTATCAGGAAAGCAAGGATATATATCTTGTTGCTGATGTTCTCGGCCACAAGGATGTTAATACCACAAGAAAGCACTATGCTGAAATTGTTGATGAGAACAAGCGCCGTGCAAGGAATAAGGTGAAATTACGAAAGGATGACTGATATAAAAAGCCATACTGCTCCAACTATTCCGGTTCCTGCAATGGCACCGGCCACAACATCCTTTGCGAAATGAACTCCGGCAAAGAATCTTGACAGTGCTACAATTGTTGCCAGAATGAATACCGGCAACCCAACCCACGCAGAACTTACCATACAGGCAGTAGCTATGGCAAAAGCAGAGGCGGCATGACGACTTGGAAAAGACTCTCCTGCCTTGTTTTTAGCAATCAGGGGCTCATATTCATATACTTCATAAGGTCTTTTGGCATTGACAAGTTTACGGTACACGGACACAATGACAAATGCCAGGGCCGGTCCTGATATTATAACAACGGCATTACCGAAGCCTTCACTGCCATTAACGCACCTGTAGCAGTCAAAAGCAATAATTCCCACATATAATGCACCAATTATATATGGAATAACATAGTAACAAGCCTTTACTATATTGAATAATAAAGGCCTGCTCTTAATATATCCGATTCTTTCCACATATTTTTGTCTGTTCATCTATTTACCTGCTAAAAGTTCATATAATGGC
>JBJENU010000174.1:0-2270 GCA_051880355.1 Lachnospiraceae bacterium
AGATTGTCATTTCCGCTGTTTTGTTTTTTGACTGTTCAGGCATATATCCACACAGGAAATATATACCGGTATCTTGGCAGACTGGCAGTATGTGCTCTGGTCAGTGAGATATTTTACGACCTGGCATTTTTTGGAACCATAAATTTTAACTCTCAAAATGCATTGTTTGTATTGCTGGCAGGTGTGGCATCACTTATGGTAATGAGCCGACAGGGCTATATTACAGGCTGCGTATTTACAATAGTGTCAGGATATTTTCTTAATATGCTTCATGTCAATTATGGTCTATACGGAACAGTACTTATTGTACTTATTTACTTTGCTTACAGATTTTGTATGGAAACACAGAAAAGTATGTTCCTTTCATGGGGAATAGTTGGTCTGTATATGGTATTTTTTAAGGCTGATATTCAGGCCTTTGGTGTGTTTGCCATTATTTTTATGGTGCTGTACAGCGGACAGAAGGGCTATGAGAGCAAACATATGAGGACTTTTTTCTATATGTTTTATCCACTTCATCTGCTTATAATTGATGTCGTAAATATTCTTATTAAATACATTTAAATGAGGTTTGTATATATGAATGAGTACGTGACATTTTGTCTTAATAATATAAAAGAGAATTTGACGGGAGATTCGGACAGGGACATGGAGTACCTTATGGCGTGTTCCGAAAAATATAAAAATGATGAGGAGTCAGAGACTATTCTTGCAGAGATTGCAGCTATGATGTACGAACTCCTTGATGACGAGGACAAAAAGAATGTAAGCCGGCGTTTTGAACAGATGCAGCAGGATACCTTTGCCAAGTATGGAGAAGTAAAGGAGCTTGTCAAAAAAGGTGATTTGCTGGCTGCCAAGGAAATGCTTGATACAATTATTGAATCAGTAAGCGGAACTTACAGGGAAAATGATACAACAATATTTTTGAGTTTTAACCATATTATGGAATTTTATATTTACAATGTTGTTTTCAAGCCTGAAAAACAGGTGGTGGCAACAGATATTCCCTTTAATGAATATTACAGGACGCTGGGCGTTATCTGTTCAATGATGGAAGCTTATGATGAGGCCAAGACAGCACTTCTTACGGCACTTAAATGGAATCCGGTGGATTTGGATACATACCTGTCACTGGGCGAGGTTTACAAGCATACAGGTGAACTGGAAGAATTTCTTAAAATTACCAATGACTGTTACAGATATTGCTGCACACGGGCAACCATGGCAAGGTATTACAGAAATGTGGGATATTATTACCTGTCAAAATATGAACCGAAGCTGGCAGTTGCTTTATTTAATTACAGCAATGTATATTATCTTACGGATAATGCCAATGACCAGATTAAGTATCTTGAGACGGCCATGGAAGAGGAGATGCCTGAGATGTCAGTAAAAGAGCTTCAGGAGATTCTTACCAAGGCTGATATTAAGCTGGGTCCGGATTCAGAGACCATCGGAATTATATACAGAGTTGGCCAGCTTATGCTTGACGAGGGAAGAAAAGCTGAGGCGAGAGACTGTTTTTCAATTGTTTATGATATAACGCTTGATGAAGAAGCAGGACAGATTTTGAGTCAGCTTGAGGATGAATAAAACACAGTCTTTTGACTCATAATACACCTGAGTGAGTTTCACTTAATGAGGCTTACCGGAAAAAGGAGGTGTTATTATGAAGTGCAGATGTTGTGTATGCGCGGCAATGATTGCTGTAATTGCTGCCATTGTTATTATTTGTAAAAATAATGAAAAGGTCAAGCAGACTGTAAGTGGCACAGCCGGCAAAATCGGTGATGATGTGACCCAGGCAGCCACCAAGGTGGGTAAGGATATAAGTCAGGCAGCCAAGGATATTGGAAGTGATATCGGTGATGCAGCTACTGAGATAAAGGAAATGATGACAAAGTAAAAAATGGGAAGCTGTCAAATTAAGGCAGCTTCTTTTTTATTAAAATTTTATATATTTCTTGATAAAAGTGTGATATAATATCATCATAGCGTAGTTTTGCATGTGCAGAAACAGTTGATATAAAGGAGACTAACTACCATGAATCAGGGATTTTTCCGTTGTGCAGCCATGACACCTGTAATTAAGGTTGCTGATTGCATATATAATACAGATAAGATTTGTGAATTGATAGATGAGGCGGCAGCAAAGCATACGGCACTTTGCGTGTTCTCGGAGCTTTGTATTACAGGATATACCTGTAATGATTTGTTCTATCAGGAAACATTGCAACAGGGAGCCATTGACGGACTTATGGCAATTG
>JBJENU010000175.1:0-2265 GCA_051880355.1 Lachnospiraceae bacterium
CCGTTGTTTCCAAGCAGCGGAGGCAGGTCACCGGCATGGCCGGGATGACTGACATTGGAAGGATTGTAGTGACCACCGGTTTTATCAAAAGGCGGTGTGCAGTTGCCGTTTTCATGGATGTGCATTCCGTAAAAATCAGAGCCGGTTGGTGTTTTGCTGTCAGGAAGTCCGTAAATTTCCGCATTGACGATAACACCGCCAAAGGGACCACGGTAAAAACAGACAACACCGTCAAGTTCCTTGTGTGAGGCGTTACCACGAATCCACGCCACGGCGTCAGGCTCATTTCCGGTAATTATGGAACAAAACATATTACAAGGTGTTATATCATTCATAAGGCTTAACAATTCTCCGTATGTGCTGAAATGATTACGATATTATATGCGGCGGAATTTGTGATGCTACAATTTTAAGACAAGTTTTTATTGAAAAAAGCTGTAAAATATTGTAATATCATAATATGAGGTGTGATGCGAAAATAACGGAGGAAATGCCTATGAATACAGTTGATAATGATAAAACTAGGGAAGGGTTGAGCAAGAATATTGGCCGAACCTTTGTCAAGGCACTGCGCCGTGTACTTTTGATTATGTGTCTGGAATCAGTGCTTGTGGGCGGAATTTTTGCAATTATGTATACTTTGCAGAATAACAGCAGTTCTGTAGGGGAATATACGGCTGAAATAGACCAAGCCATGCAAAGCAAGGTAAGTATGCTTGAGGCAATTGGGGCGGGAATCAGCGGCGGAATTCTTAATGACAGTGAAGCTATCCTTAATTATGTGGATGCCATGGTGGTTATGGATGAGCAGATTTCGGCGGTTTATAGCTGCTATGACGAGAATATTACGGTTATGAGCGGCGGATGGCAGCCACCTGAGGATTTTATCGTTACAGAACGGGAGTGGTATAAGCAAGCCCAAGCCCAGCCGGACAGAGTGTACATTTCTAATCCCTATGTTGACGAGCAGACAGGTGGAATCTGTATTACACTGGCAAAGGCAACTTACCGTGACGGCAAGATTGCAGGTGTAGTCGGAATGGATATGTACATGGATAATCTTGTTTCCCTGATTGAGAAAAGCTACGGCACAAGCAGTTATGTTTTCCTGACAACTGCAGATGGAACCATACTTGTACATCCTAATGCTGATTATTCAATGAGTGTGGATAGTACCCATACAGTTCAGGATGTTAATTCGGGAAGATATGAGTCTTTTACAAAAAAGGATATGTCAACAGGCATTTTTTGGGATTATACCGGCGGCTTTAAATTTGGAATAGGTAATACTTCAGAGGTGACAGGCTGGAAAGTTATTTCAGTCAGCCCTGTGAATATGATAGTACTGTTTTTTGCACTGATTATCGGTCTTAATGCAGCAATTTATTTTATTATGACAACTGTTACCAAAAAGGCAGTTTACGGAAAAATCAGTGTTTTATTCCAGCCAATTGAGTCCATCAGCGGAAAAATGGAACAGGTTGCCCAGGGTGACTTATCGGTTGTGTTTGATGAGGACAGGAATTCCACGGAGATTGAAAGGCTTACGGATTCAATAAATGAGACAATCAATAGTCTTAAATCCTACATTGGCAGTATTTCAAGGACAGTAACGGCAATTTCTGATAAGAATCTCACCGTTACAATTGACGGCGAATTCAAGGGAAGCTTTGTTCAGATAAAGGATGCGCTGGAAAGTATTGTAAGTAATCTTAATGAATCCTTCAGGCAGATTACCATGGAAGCTGAAAATGTGTTGGATTTTGCGGAAAAGCTGGGAAAGACAACAGAAAGCGTGGCACTGAGTGCTTCAATGCAGAATGAATCAGTTGCCAATGTATCAGAGGATATAGTGCATCTTACGGAACAGACAAGGCTTATTACTGAACGTGCGGTACTTGTCCGTGATACGGCAGAGACAACCAAGTTGCATCTTGAGACCGGTAATAATGAAATGACACAGCTTGTCAGCGCCATGGAAAGTATAGATAAGTGTTACGAGGAGATTGCAGGTTTTGTGGGAATAATTAAGGATATTGCCGACCAGACCAATTTGCTTGCACTCAACGCATCAATTGAGGCTGCAAGGGCAGGCGATGCGGGAAAAGGTTTTGCTGTCGTTGCAGGTGAAATCAGTACGCTTGCTGCCTCAAGCACCCAGGCCAGTGAGAATATAGACAAACTCATTGAAGAATCCAAGTCGGCCGTTTCAAGAGGAAAAGAACTGGTTGAAAAAGAAATTGAAACAATTGGTAGCTTATCTCT
>JBJENU010000176.1:0-10079 GCA_051880355.1 Lachnospiraceae bacterium
GTCAGGAGTTTAAGGATACATATAAGGCTCATGAGGAAATTCACAGATGGGCAGTTGAGTCTTGGAATGCCAAGGACAGAGGTGATACTAAGATGGCACTGGCTTATTTTGATAAGGCATGGGCTGCATATGAGAAGTTTGCGGTTGAGATTGAGAAGTTAAAGGAAGCTGCCCGTAAATTTGGCTATGAAGAGGAAACCCATATTGTAGTATTTGCAAAATAATATTTAATATAGTGATAAGAGAATCCCAGAAGTGGGATTCTTTTCACTGTTGGGGAAAGGAATAAAAGATGAATCTTTTTGGTAAGTGCTGGTGTGGCAGCGGGCTTAAGTATAATGTGTGCCATAAGAATTACGATAAAAAAATAGCAGTTTTTAAGAGAACGGGACACCGGGTTCCGCCTCGTTCAATTATTAAGAATAGTTATGACATTGAGATGATGAAAAAGAGTGCTGCCATTAATATGGCGGTGCTTGATTACGTAGGGGCTAATATTAAAGCAGGAATGACAACTGAAGAAATTGACAGAATGGTATATGAAAAAACTACTGAGCTTGGAGGAATACCGGCACCCCTTAATTATGGAGGATTTCCTAAAAGCGTATGCACATCAATTAATAATCAGGTCTGTCACGGCATTCCGTCGGAGGATATAGTTATTGCAGACGGTGATATCATCAATGTGGATGTGTCAACGATTCTTGATGGATATTACAGTGACTCATCAAGAATGTATATGATTGGTCAGGTTTCAAAAGAACGCCAAAAGCTTGTGCAAGTTGCGAAGGAGTGCGTCGAGAAAGGTCTTGAGGCTGTCAGACCATGGGGATATCTTGGAGATGTAGGCTTTGCCGTTAACTCCCATGCCATAGCCAACGGATTTTCAGTAGTGGAAGATGTGGGCGGACATGGAATTGGACACAGATTTCACGAAAACCCATTTGTATGCTATGTTACAAATAAAAACACGGGTATGGTGCTGGCCCCGGGAATGGTGTTCACCATAGAACCCATGGTCAATGCCGGAAAACCGGAAGTTTTCATAGATGATAACAACGGCTGGACTATATATACCGATGATGGCTCGGATTCGGCACAGTGGGAGATAATGGTTCTTGTAACCGAAACCGGCCATGAAGTATTATGCTGGTAGCTACTTAATTTGCCATGCTTTTTTGAGAAGACTTGTGCCCTGGATAATCTGTTCTTCTGATAGTGTTGCATATCCCAGAATGACAGTATCCTTAATGGCTTTGTCTGAAGGTTTAATATAATATTGCGATAATGGATAGACCTTGACACCAAGCTTTTTAGCGCTGGCGATAAGGTCTTTTTCATTTCTTTTTTCCTTAGAGGTTAACAGCAGGTGAAGCCCTGCATTTTCCCCATCTATCTTAAAGTACTTTTCAAAAGGCTGCAGCTGTGCAAGAAGCAGGTCGTGGCATACCTTATAGTGTCCCCTCATTTTGTTGAGATGGCGCTCATAGTAGCCTTCCTCAATAAAGGAGTTGACAACAGCCTGGTCAATTCTTGAGACAGTACAGCTGAAATGCCTGCATTTTGAGTTGTATATATCAAGCAGGGCTGCCGGAAGAACCATATAACTCATACGTATGGCCGGGGCAATCGACTTGGAGAAAGTACCAAGATAAATAACCTTTCCATGGGTATCACTGCCTAAGAGGGCAGGGATAGGCTTTCCTCTGTAACGGAACTCACTGTCGTAATCATCTTCGATTATATACCGGTCAGAACCTTTGCATGCCCAGCTAAGCAATTCACTGCGCCGTTTTACCGGCATAACTATGCCGAGGGGATATTGATGTGAAGGTGTAACATACGCTATATTGGCGTCACATTCCTCAAGGCCGGCAACAGACATTCCTGAATTGTCCATGGAAATGGCGTGTATCATATGTCCAAGTCCGTTAAGGGTTTTAAAAGCCTTGGCGTAGGTTGGATTTTCCATGGCAAAAACTGCTTCACTGCCTAAAATATGGTGAAGTATCATAAGAAGATATTCGTTACCTGCACCCAGAATAATCTGCTCGGGACTGCACAAAATACCACGTGACTGATGAAGGTAGCTGGCAATGTTGGTTCTCAAAAAAAGCTCACCCTTAGGGTCGCCAATATTGAAAAGCTCTTTACTGTCCACTGTAAGAACGTTTTTTGTAACTTTTCTCCATGTGTTAAAAGGGAAATGCTCCAAATCCACGCCGTTTGGTGAGAAATCAACCAGGTATTTTGGTGCGTCGGCAACATAAGGCACAGCTATTGAAGCAGGTTTTGGCTTAATATTATAAAGACCATCCAGCTGGCTTACAAAGTACCCCCTGCATGACACAGACTCAATATAGCCCTCCGATAAAAGCTGGTCAAAGGCCAGACAGACAGTGCTTCGACTTACATCAAGACTTGTGGACAGTACGCGGGTGGAAGGAAGCTTTGTGCCGCTGGTCAGGTTGCCGCATATTATTTCGGATTTTATATATTCATAAATCTGCTGGTACAGAGGTGTTGAAATATCTGTACGAAGATTAGGCGTTAAATCAATCATAGGTACTCCTTCAATTCTAAGTATGAAAAAATTTTAGCATTATACATAAATATTTGCAAGCAAACAGTAAAATTCATTGCAGTTTCTGTTGAAAAATGATATAATGAGTATGATTTTTCAGATATAAGGAGTTTTTTAGAATGGATATTTCGATAGAACAGATTATTAAGATAAAACAGCCGGAGAAAGCCAAGGTTTTCAAGATACTGATGATAATAGCATGCTGCGTGTCAGCAATTTTTATAATTTACGCCATTGGCATACTGTCTCTTGCCATCATGGTTGTGCTTACAGTTTTTATGTTCAGGTACTATGATGCTGAATACGAGTATATTTTTGTGGACAAATCAATGGATATCGACAGGATTATGGCACGTTCCAGCCGAAAAAGAATGGGCTCCTATGATTTTTCAAAACTTGAAATTATGGCATATGCAGGACATGGTAAGCTTGAGACTTACGAGAGAATGAATTGCAAGACCTATAATTATGCTTCAGGTTACAACCCTGATAAGGAATATATTGTATATATTAATAACAATAACGAAATGATAAAGTTAATCATTGAACCTAATGATAAAATTATTGATGCCATTAAACGCATTGATACAAGAAAAGTGTTTTTGAGAGAGGAAAACAGTTAAAAGTATATTGACTTTTGGAAAAAGTTGATATATCATTATTTTCATATACTTTAAAATATTTCTATTATACTACTATTTGAGAAAGGCAGGTTAATAAAATGGGTAAGATTATCGGTGAAGGCATTACCTTTGATGATGTGCTTCTTGTACCACAGTATTCAGAAGTTACACCTAATTTGGTAGATATTTCAACACAGCTTACAAAGAAAATCAGATTGAACATTCCTCTTATGAGTGCGGGAATGGACACTGTTACTGAGCACAGAATGGCTATTGCTATGGCCAGACAGGGCGGCATCGGCATAATCCACAAGAATATGTCTATTGAGGCGCAGGCAGAGGAAGTTGATAAGGTAAAACGTTCAGAGAATGGCGTTATTACGGATCCATTTTATTTAAACCCTGAAAATACACTTGAGGACGCTAACAATCTTATGGCTAAGTTCAGAATTTCAGGTGTTCCTATTACAGAGAATGGTAAGCTTGTAGGTATTATTACCAACCGTGACTTGAAGTTTGAGACAGATTACACACGCAAGATTAAGGAGTGTATGACAAGTGAGAATCTTATCACAGCCAAGGTAGGAATAACCCTTGATGAAGCCAAGAAGATTCTTGCTAAGGCTCGCAAGGAGAAGCTTCCTATTGTTGATGATGATTTTAATCTCAAGGGACTTATTACAATTAAGGATATTGAGAAGCAGATTAAGTATCCTCTTTCAGCCAAGGATTCACAGGGAAGACTGCTCTGCGGTGCAGCTGTAGGTATTACAAGGAATATTATGGAGAGAGTTGATGCTCTTGTTAAGGCTAAGGTAGATGTAATTGTTATTGATTCTGCTCATGGCCATTCAAAGAATATTATTGATACAGTCAAGATGGTTAAGGAAGCATATCCTGAACTTCAGGTTATTGCCGGCAACATTGCAACAGGTGAAGCTGCCAAGGCTTTGATTGAGGCTGGTGTTGATGCTGTTAAGGTTGGTATCGGACCTGGCTCTATCTGTACGACAAGAGTTGTTGCAGGTATCGGTGTTCCACAGATTACAGCTGTTATGGATGTTTATGAGACAGCTAAGCAGTACGGAATTCCTGTTATTGCCGATGGCGGTATTAAGTATTCAGGAGATATTGTTAAGGCAATCGCAGCCGGTGCTGACGTATGTATGATGGGAAGCATCTTTGCAGGCTGTGACGAGAGTCCGGGAGATTTTGAATTATTCCAGGGAAGAAAGTATAAGGTATACCGCGGAATGGGTTCCATTGCAGCTATGGAGAATGGCAGCAAGGACCGTTATTTCCAGACAGATGCCAAGAAGCTTGTTCCTGAAGGCGTTGAAGGCAGAGTGGCATACAAGGGTACTGTTGAAGATACAATCTTCCAGCTTATTGGCGGTCTGCGTTCAGGTATGGGATATAACGGTACCAAGGACATTGAGACTTTGAAACAGAACGGAAAATTCGTTAAGATTACTTCTGCTTCACTTAAGGAGAGTCATCCGCATGATATTCATATTACCAAGGAAGCTCCTAACTATAGTGTAGAGGAATAGGTTTGATTTTGAAAGTGGCAGCGTCATATTTATGTAACTGCCACTTTATTACTGTTATTAGATTTTATTATTTGGGGATGGTTGTCACAGTATGGATTTCAAAAAGAAAAATACTTCACTCAACTCGTACGCAAAAATTCTGTTGGATATTTCTGATAATACGGTTCTGTCAGTGAATGAAGAATTTGAAAAGCTGACCGGATATACACAGGAAGAAATTCTTGAAACAGGTATGAAATTTTATGATTTCGTGCCGGATAATCAGATTGAGAGATTGAAGGAAAACGTACAGATACAGCTTAATACTTCAGAAAGAGTCCTTGCATCTCATTATATCAGAGACAAGGCTGGTTTTTTGCACCCTGTGGCAGGCATGGGACATGATTATTTTGACGAAATGCTCCAGAAGCATATAATAGAATTAATAATAGTGGGCGTTGATTTATCACAGGAAACTGTTGACTCTGACGGATTTGACAGCAGATTTTTTGGAAAAGTTTTGAGCCAGCTTGGTTTTGGCGTTGCAATGTTTGCGGTATCAAGAGGCAGGATTATACCTGAATATTTTGAAGATACTCTTTGTGATGTGATTAATTATACACGTGAGCAGCTAAAATCAATTAATGATTTTTCACGTGTAATATATGATGATGACGTGTCAAAATTCAAAATAGATATGTTAAAGTGCGTATCAGCCAATGACACCATAATCAACGAATACAGAATTAAAAAAGTTACCGGCGGATATGTATGGTATCAGCTCAGAATGGCACTCCTTGAGTACCGTGAAGGTGTACCTGTTGTAATAACCACATTTGTCAATGTGAATATAGGCAAGCAGAATGAATTGGATATGCGTCTGCATAATGAGATGCTTACAGCACTGATTGAGGACAAAAAGGAACAGCTTCTCAAGTATGATGTGGATGAGGACAGCCTTTCAGTAAACGGCGTGGTAGCCGGAGTTCTGACCGAGAGCTATAGTGTTCCCAATTATCTTGCCAATATGGAGAATAATGCCAGAATATATAAGGACGATAAGGAATTATTCAAGAATGTAATGACGGCCTGCAGCAAAAGTGCTACAAGGATGAAGTTTGAAGTCAGAATGAGAGTGTTTTCAGGCGAGTATCTGTGGCACAGAATTAATCTGGTAAGTGTTGCCGATGCAGTGGGCAATGTACAGAAGGTGTATGGACGTCTCTCCGAGATACATGAAGAAAAAATGGAACAGGAGTGGTTAAAAAATATGGCAGAGAAGGATTCTCTGACAGGGCTTTATAACCACAGTTCATATATTGAGCATATCAACAGGGAAATTGAGAAAAACCGTGGAACTGATAAGCAGTGTGCACTGTTTATGCTGGATTTGGATGATTTTAAGCTTATTAACGATATGCTGGGACATTATTCAGGCGACGAACTTCTTGAACATACAGGAGCGAGAATTCTGGATATTCTTGGCGAAGGTAATTTGGCGGGCAGAATCGGAGGCGATGAATTTTCAATTTTTCTGTCTGACCTGGCAAAAGAAGATGCAGACAGTTTTGCATCAAAGCTTCACAAAAAGCTGTGTAAAAAGGTTGTCAAGGCCAAGCATACAGTTTCCATGGGCTATGAGGTCATGAACTATAAGGATGCTTCCTTTGATGAACTGTATCTGAGGGCTGACCAGGCTTTGTATACCGTTAAGCGCAATGGTAAGAATAAGTTCCTTAAGTATCAGGCAGCTATTACGGATGATGGAAGTCAGAATGAAAATGAAAATGAATATACATATATAACTGATGAAGGATGGATTGTTGAAAAAATTTCCGAGCCGCTGTGTGTAAGTGACGTAGGAACGTATGATTTGCTGTATGTTAATGACGCTCTGAAAAAAGCCCTTGGCATAGGTGATTCGGACTGGGAAGGAAAGAAGTGTTATCAGGTTGCGTGGAATCTGGATGAACCGTGTGAAAGCTGCAAATCATCTCTGGCAGAGGATGACAGCCATACTATATGCAGTACCTGCATAAAGGCACCTCACTACATAAAAATCGAGAGAATTATACGTTGGAAAAACAGAAGGGCCAAGCTTACCCTTCTGCTGGATACACGTAATACTGATGATGTAATAAATGCCATAAAGAATCGTTATGATATGGAAGATGCACTGTTTGCCTGTGTTGCTAACCTTTCTGCAACTAATGAGAAGTCGTCTTACAGATATCTGAACGTATTAAAAACCATTGGTGAGTATTATGGAGCTGATGAGGCATGTCTCATTGAATTTCAGCCGGATGGCATTATTGCAGATTATCATGAGTGGAGCAGGGACAAAGCCCGCAACTTCTCCAACTTTTTCGGCAATATGAATCTTGATAATTACGTTGAGTTTGCCAAGCCGTTTTCCAACGAGAGCGGTATTGTTGCAGTTGAGAACCTGTCCAGCGCCAGAAAGAGTCCCGGACTGGCAAAATTGATGGAAGCCAACAGGGTATGGTCATTATACGGAATTCCACTTAGGAATGAAAACGGAATTTTTGCCATACTGGTAATGATTAACCTTAAAAAACGTGCAGGTGAATTAAAATTACTCCGCATGGTTTCAGAGTCTCTGGGCAATGAAATATTAAGGGAACAGCTTTGGAAGAAGCAGGTTTTTGATATGTATCATGATCCTCTTACCGGGCTTTATAACAGAAGATATTACAATGAACTGCTTGGCAGGCATATTGAGAGCAGATCAGTGGGTGTGGTGTTTGCAGACGTTAACGACGTTGCCAAATACAATGATGATTTTGGCTTCGCGGCAGGTAATGCTTTGCTTGTTGACATTGCAGGTGTTTTCAAAAAGCATTTTGGCAACTATAATGTATTCAGATTTGACAGCGACGATTTTGTTGTGTACTGTGAGAACATCGACAGAAATTCATTCATTAATATTGTAAGCGAGTTTAAGGAAGATGTAGCAAAGCATGGTTCAGGCGTATCATGCGGTTTTGTCTGGGATGATTACGATATGGATGTGAGAAAGCTGTGCAGGCACGCCGAAGAGATGATGGAGACAGCCAAGGAAAAATACCATGAGCATGCAGGCAGCAGTACAGATATATACAAGAAAAAATCTATATTCAGAGATGTAAGAAAACTTGTTGCCGACGGTAATTTCAGAGTGTATCTTCAGCCTAAAATGAAACTTACCGATGACAGCCTGTGCGGTGCAGAGGCTTTAATCAGACTGTATATGCCTGAATATGGAATAATTGCGCCGGGAAGTTTTGTGGATTTGCTGGAGAAGGCAGGAGCCATTGAAATTGTAGACTTATTTGTGCTTGAAGAGATATGCAGGATGTTTACAAGATGGCAGGAAATGAATATACCATTGATTCCGGTATCCTTTAATTTCTCAAGAAAGACAATTACAAGCCCGACAATTTTTGAAAGCGTTGAGGAAATACTTTCAAGATATGATATCCCAAGAAAATATCTTGAGATAGAAATTACTGAATCAGTTGGCGACATTGAATATGAGGCAATTACCGAAATCGCGGAGAAATTTCATGCAATGGGCTTTTCTCTTGCCATGGATGATTTCGGTACAAAATATTCAAGTATTGCAGTATTGTCCCATATGAATTTTGACATATTAAAAATCGACCGTTCATTAGTCAACAACCTTGTAAGTAATGACATAAGCCGTAAGGTACTCAAACATATTGTACATATGTGCACTGATTTGGGTATTGAATGTATTGCTGAGGGCGTTGAAAATTGTGAACAGGCAGATATCCTAAAAGAACTGGAGTGTAATACAGTGCAGGGATATCTGTATGATAAGCCCCTTCCAATGGTGGATTTTTATGACAAATATATCTTGCCAAATGGTAATTAATGTGATATGATAAGAAAAAATTAAAGCAGAGTAGGATTTTGCGCGTTAAGTGCCTGGTGAACAGGGAGTTGTCACCGGGACGAAAAGGTTAATGACCTTGCGGTGCCGAGTCCGCATCCCGCTGCTACATAACGGCATTTTATTGATTTAATATACCTCTTATGTAGTATGGCTGCAAAGGAGGTATTTTTATGTCTAAAATTGGCAAAATTTTTGTAGATTCCTGCAAAGAATTTACAAAGCTACAGTCACTTGTAACAGCTGCCCTTCTGGTAGCACTTCACACAGTTATGTCAATGTATTTGTCTATTATGGTTACAGATACATTGCGTATTTCCATTTCGTTTCTGGCTAATGTTGCCATCGGTGTATTATTTGGACCTGTAATGGGCTTTGTATGCGGCGGCGTGGGCGATCTTGTCCAGTTCTTTTTGAAACCACAGGGAGCATATTTTTTCGGATGGACACTTAATGCAGCACTGGCATCATTTATTTACGGACTTTTCTTCTATAAAAAGTTTCCTAAGAAACTTATTGCAGAAAAAACAGAAAATAAGGATAAAGAAAATAAGTCAGGATACAGGCTTACTGTGCCTGTGGCAGTTCAGATTGTCATCCTGATTGGAAGTATTGTTATATGGTTTGTGGCACCTTTTGGAACAGGCGGAAACGGCCTGAATGTATTTATGAATGTGTGGTCAGATGAACCGGCCAAGGGTATAGCCGGTTTTGGAATTATTTCGGCAATTCTTGTGGCAGCATCTGTTATTATGCTTTTTATGGCAATTACACGACATTTTGTAATTGAGATGATTATTGGCATTGTGGCAGCATTTGTATCTATACTCTCAGTTTACACAGACAGGAAATATATAGGTGTTGAGTGGGGCTTTGTTGCCATTGTAATCGTGCTTGTGGTACTTGTGGGAATTTCAATGTGGGAGATTGCAAGAAAAAACCAGATGGATTTCAGAATGCTTGTAAGAATCTCGCTGGTATTGCTTCTTGAAACCATGCTTATAAATGTTTTGCTTGGAACATACTGGTGCAGTGTTATGTATGGCAAGGGCTTTGAAATTTATTTTATGTCAAGATTTATTAAAAATATTGTTCAGCTGCCTATTAATATAATACTTACATACTATGTCATGGGCTTTTTAAGACAGCTGAGAAAAAGTTTATAAAGATTTAATAATTATTTATAAAAATTTAATGGCTTTTTCCTGAAATAGTGTTAATATATAAAATATATTAATTACTTATGGAGGCATTACATCACCATGAATAGATTCAAGCAGGCATTTATGAGATTTATGCAGGGGCGTTACGGCATGGATGGCCTGGGGAATTTCCTGTTTGTAGTATCGCTTATTTGTATGTTTATTGCAATTATTATACGACCGTTGGGATTTTTTTATTACATCGGTTTTGCAATATTGATA
>JBJENU010000177.1:0-2262 GCA_051880355.1 Lachnospiraceae bacterium
CTCTTCAACACTGTTAGTGTGAATTCTCTGCCTTGCAATGTGATAAGCAATAACCTCTGAATCGATAGTTGTCTGAAAAATTGCTCCTGTATATGATAACTCTTCCCTCAACTCAAGCGCATTAATAAGATTGCCGTTATGGGCAAGTCCCAGAATGCCCTTGGCATAGTTAAGAACCAGCGGCTGTGCATTCTCCCTTGTAGAAGCCCCGGCCGTTGAATACCTCACATGGCCTACTCCTATGTTACCATTTAATTTTTCCAGACTTTCCTGAGTAAATACCTCATTAACAAGTCCCATGTCCTTGTGACATTTAACAGCGGCCTTCGGTGCGTTGGTATCACTTACTGCTATACCACAGCTTTCCTGCCCTCGATGCTGCAATGCAAACAATCCGTAATAAATTGTTGATGCTATGCTGTTGCCATCGAAATCGTATCCGCCAAATACTCCACATTCTTCGTGGATGCCATCAAATTCATAATTTTCTTCGTTAATAAGGTAGTTATTCATACGTCTCTCCATTTTCTTTCTTTATAAAATTAAGTCATTAGTTTCTGGTCATTTTCTCGAAAATGGTTTACCGGTTAATAACTGGTAGGCTTCTTTGTACTTATCAACTGTCTTATCAACAACTTCCTGAGGAAGTAACAAATCATTGTCCGGGTTGGCCTTAAGCCAGTCTCTTACAAACTGCTTGTCAAATGAAGGCTGTCCCTTGCCCGGTTCATATCCTTCAAGGGGCCAGAACCTTGAGCTGTCCGGTGTAAGCATCTCATCGCCTATCACCACCTCGCCGTTCTCATCAAGACCGAACTCAAATTTGGTATCTGCTATTATAATTCCTTTACTCAATGCATATTCCGCACATTTCTTGTAAAGTGCTATTGTATAATCCTTAATCTTGGCTGCGTACTCAGCACCTTTGCCGGGATACTTCTTCTCAAGAACTTCAATGCTCTGCTCATAAGAGATATTCTCATCATGGTCGCCAATCTCAGCCTTGGTACTCGGTGTATATATTGGCTCAGGCAGCTTGTCCGATTCCTTAAGACCTGCCGGAAGTTCAATTCCGCAAACCTTACCGGTTTTCTGGTAGCTTGCCCAGCCGCTTCCTGTTATATAGCCTCTCACAATACATTCAACCGGAAGCATCTTAAGCTTCTTGCACATCATACTGTTGCCTGTATACTCATCCTTGTGGAAAAATTCCGGCATATCGTTCACATCAACTGAAATCATATGGTTTGGAACTAAATCCTTAGTAAAATCAAACCAGAACTTTGACATCTGTGTGAGGATTGCACCCTTCTCAGTAATCTTATTCTTAAGGATGTTATCAAAGGCTGAAATTCTGTCTGTGGCAACCATAATCAAACTGTCACCGTTGTCATAAACCTCTCTTACCTTGCCTTCGTAAAGCAACTTTAAATCTTCCATTTTTGTCTACCTGTCCTTTTTTCCTAGATTAAAAATAGTTTATTGCAAACCAATACGAACTTATTATATAACATAAAGAAAATAAAATCAACTAACTTTGTATTTTTATTACTTGCATATTCTTCATTTTCGTTATATTATTATAGAGTAGTGTTTGAAAAACAATTTGTGGAGGTTTACCATGGACGAAAAAAGACGCAGCAAAAGAGTACAGGCCAGCTTAAAGCTCAATGTATCTTCTATCTTTAAACAGGATAATATCAAGATTTCTAATATAAGCTCACCTATTGAAGTTATCAACGTATCCCGCGGAGGCATTGGATTCATCTCAAGGAGCATCCTTCCGGTAGGATATTATTTCAACGCAGAACTGGCTCTCGGAAGTGCAGAAAATACTATTTTCTGTGTAGTAAGAATCATCCGTTGTACGCCAAAAGACAATGACACATTCTCATACGGCTGTGAATTTGTAGGTATGGCACCTGTTCTCGGCTACATTTTTGATGATTTTGAGGCCGGTGCAGAACAGTAGAAGCAGCCACAGAAAGTTTAAGCCTGATAAGATTTTGGTCTTATCAGGCTTTTTTCAGGTCTATTCCCACCTGAAGAATTTCACCGCTATGATGCTGCAGACTGCAGCAATTAACAGCATAAAGATTACCGCACCTGTCACATTGTCAGTCGGGAGGCCAAGTGTGGCATTTTTCAGTATCTTTATTCCCTGTGTCAGCGGCATAACATCCACTATTTTTTGCATTGAGCCGGGCATTACTTCATATGGAAGAGTGGCACCTGAAAAAACAAGCATAGGAAAGTACAATG
>JBJENU010000178.1:0-2262 GCA_051880355.1 Lachnospiraceae bacterium
ATGAGTATATTCTTAACCGTGTTGAATATCGTTTTGATGAAGGCGAATTTGATGAGGATTACTATAACAGCAGATTTACCAATGATTTAATGCATTATATACTTTCTGATAAGGACAATGTTGTAATCAACGGTAAGATTGCTGAAGTTGTAACCCAGCTTCCTATGAGGCTTACCAAAAACAGCTTTATAGAGCATGTTCATGATGCATTTACACTATATAAAGGTGCTTATGTTACCACTGTAAAGGATTTTGTATACAACCTTTCGACTGTTGCAATGCTTCCTGAATTAAAGGGGGCGAGTGAGGAGTTTGAGCAGGTAAGCGAAATTCTTAATACGTTAAAGAGTGCGGATTACAAGTCAATTACTGCCGATGAGTATAAGAGACTGGCTGATTTACTTGCAATAGCAACATCGGAGATGGAGGCCACAGCGGACATATATCTTATGCTTGCAACAGTTGTCAATGATTTATACACTGTAATTCTTACCCGCAGTTCGGCCTTTGAAGATGTGGAAGAGGTTGAGAAGGCCAAGCGTGCCTTGGTTAAGATTAATGCCAGTCTGAATGACCATACAGAACCTGCTGATGATGAGATGATGGATATTTTTTCAAGCTTTGAGGGAAAACAGGAAAAGATTGCCATGTCTGTTGATTCCTGCGATTTTGCAGTTGAATATGTGCTTTCGGGCTGTCAGCAGGCACTTTGTGACACTTCAATGACATGTACCTATGAGAATCTTGCCAAGGTGTTAAAACTCCAGTCAGGAAGTACTTTTGTGTCCCTTAAGGATGATAAAGATGAGACAGTAATTGATGATGATGCTCTCGAAGAGGAGTTTAACGCCTTTGCAGAAAAAATAACAGAGAGCTTCAAAAACAACGCCCAGATAGTTAACAGGGCAGTGATGGCTAACGTGTTAGGTCAGCTGCCGGTGTTCTTTAACAGCGTTGATGAGATTCAGGGCTACATCAATGTGGCTCTTATGCAGTGCGGTGATGTTGCAGAACGGAAGGCCTGCGTGGAAATCTTGAATATGGTTATGGAAAATAGGTGATAATTAATGAAATGGTACAAACCATTATTCTTAGGTGAAAATGCCGGAAAAGAGAAGCTGAGGTCTCTTAAAAAGGTTAAAAACGGCAGGTATATGAAAGATGTATTTTTTATAACACTGCCTTCCAACAATAAGAATCTGCTTGACATAATAAGCACCAATCAGCTTTTGTGGCCGTATTTTCGCAAGAGAAAAGTCAGAGCAGCCATATATGTAATAGGTATTGCCAAGGGCAGGGATGAAGCTTATGAAGTGGTGCGTACAATAATTGATGAGACCTATACCAATACAGGCGGATTTGATATAAAAGGATATCTTAATTTTGGACCAAAGGAGTAGCGCGTATGGGAATACTGCTTACAATTTTAAAGGTAATTGGTATTATTCTCGCTGTTGTTTTGGGACTGCTGCTTTTGATAATTCTTGCGGTACTGTTTGTAGGTATCAGCTACAAGCTTGAAGGTGCTTATGGCCAGGATATCAGGGTGAAAGCAATAGGAGGGTGGCTGTGGCGGCTTATATATGTGCGATTTTCTTATGAAAAGGAACTTGATTTTGTAGTCCGGATATTTGGAATACCCTTAATTACGAAAAAGCGCCTTGATAAGAAGAAGGCAAAAAAAGCTTTGGCTGCCGAAAAAAATGAGGATAATATTTCTGATGAGGATATAGAAGCTGCTATGTATGATAATATTAAGACACAGCAGCTGACAAAAGATGAGCTGCCACAGGGCAGTAAGACAGATCCTTTAGCAGACGATGGCGCATGGAAAACTGCCGATGAGGTTGACAGCCGGCCAAAGCAGCCGGAGACTGAGGCACAGGAAGAAAAAGAAAAGAAAAATGTTGCCGCAGACCTTAAGGAAAAAGCGGATGCAACCAGGAATAAGGTTGGCAGTCTGATAGATAAGGTAAAGGCAACTAAGAATAAAATAACATCCATAGCTGCAGATGAACATAATAAGGCGTATTTTAAGAAGGTACTGCACCTGCTTAAGAAAGTCCTTAAAAAGCTGCTGATACCTAAGAAGCATTACATTTATGTTCACTATGGAAGTGACGATCCCGGCACAACGGGACAGATTGCAGGCTATGTTGCCATGGCACAGGCTGCAATTCCTTTAAATCTTTGCTTCGTTCCTGTATTTGGAGAGGAAGTGCTGGAGGTTAAAGGTTATATTTATGGAAAAATCAGGCTGAT
>JBJENU010000179.1:0-10061 GCA_051880355.1 Lachnospiraceae bacterium
CGTGCGTGCGTGCGTGCGTGCGTGCGTGCGTGCGTAATCAAGCTTATTCCTTATCTTGCGACCTGTCAACATATAAATCCACTTCCTTCATAAAACCTATTCATAGCAACTTTAACATTTTCTATTGCAATTGTCAATCTTATTTTCAATTCATCTCCTTGAGTGAAAATTTAAACTTGGAATATAACGACATATTTTTGTGTTGAATTGACACACTTTAGGACATATCTACACTTTTTTGTTTATTCGTCCCATATATCGATGGTTAAAAAGTCATCTAAAAATTCATTATCTTACAAACCGGTAATATCCAAATCTATTATTAGCCGCCCAAGCTTTTGTTCTTTCAAAAGATAGCACATATAGATTGGGAGATATATCACGTTTCCTTCTGTTTCAACATTTGAGACAGAAAAAACATACGCTTTCTCGAGATGATAATCTGGGACATTCATAAAATGATCCAATGCTTTGTGTGATTTATATGCTTTTCCGGACTTAACTTCAATGGGAACAACTTTTCCGCTCATCTCTATGGCAAAATCCATCTCACCTATATTCTTCTTTTTACAAAAATATGGTTCAAAACCATTTGCTGTTAATTGCTGTGCAACAAAATTTTCAAAATGAGCCCCGTTGTTCACTTCCCCGTTTTTACCTATTAATTCCATTTTTGTTTCTGCCGGATATGCGCTTGTAAGCAATCCGATATCACTGGAAAAAAGTCTGAATACATTACTACTCTTGCTTGCCATAAGAGGGATAACCGGCGCATCTACGTTGTAAACCGGCAAGGCAACACCTGCATCCTTGAGCCATAAAAAACTGTTTTCGTACCTATCAAACTTAAGTTCTTTATCTAACATGGTGAAAACAAATTTCTTATTCTGCTTATTTAATTCAGCGGGAATAATATCATATATAGATTTCAATCTAAGCTTTTTGTCCTCAAGTTCATATTGAGAAAAATCCTCTTTGTAAAGTGCTGTTATGTCCCGCTGTACTTTATCAACCTCCCGAATATCTTTGGTTTCAATATAGGTTTTTACGGCATCCGGCATTCCTCCAACAATTAGATAGATAAAAAACACAGACAAAAGCTTCTGATGTATAAATTCATCCACAGGACGGCATGTTTTAAATTTCTCTTCTAACATGTCTAATGTGGTTTTTGAAATGCTATTCGCCACCATGAATTCTTCAAAGTCCATAGGATACATTCTAAGTACAGTTAAGTATCCCACAGGGACCGACGCTATTCCTCTCAATTCTACCCCTAATAAGGATCCACTCATTACATACTTAAAGCTTCCCTCATCTACAAGGAACTTTATTTTGGTTACTATTTCCGGACATTTCTGAATCTCGTCAAAAAAGACAACCGTCTCATATGGTTTACACTCTTTTGGCATAATCATTCTTAATTTGAGCAAAAACTCTTCAGCACTCATTTCCGCGTTTAAGTATGCAATCATATCCGGCTGATCAATAAAGTTTACTTCAAACTTTGTATATCCACTCTTTTCAATCTCGTCTCTTATGAGCCAGGTTTTTCCTATCTGTCTTGCCCCGGTCACCAATAGAGCCCTATTAGAATTTTTAAGCCATTCTCCAACTGTTACAGAATCTTTTCTATACACAAATTTACACCTCCAAGTGTATAATACACCATTTGCCCCGTTTTTGCAACATTTTATATTCTATATTGCCCCGTTTTTTCTTATATTATTCATCCAAATTGCCCCGTTTTTGCTTTCTATGACTGAAATTATGATAAAAAAAATAGAAGATGAAGTTTAAGGGGTACTTCATCTTCTTGCGAGGGGAACAATATATATAGTCAAGCGTGCTGGGGAGCAACGCTCTTTTGCTATTCATCTGAATGTATAATATCAAATACACCATAATTTGTCAACATTTTTTTTACAAACTTGCCATAAAAATTTCTTCAACTGCGTCTGCCGTTAATTTTACATACGCCGAATCAAGGTTGCTGTGCTCAACTGTCTTCTCAGCCATTTCCCGCAATTTACTTGAATCAATGCCAATTTCATTTAAATGCATCGGTATTTTGCAGCTGATAAAAAAGTTTTCCAGTGCATCTATTGATTTGTTTGCTGCTATATAATCATCGGTCTCATCAATATTCCAGACATTTTTTGCAAATGCAGCAAATTTCGGAAGAGTTTTTTCAGGCTCCTTTGCAAGGATATACCGCATCCATCTTGGAGTAACGATTGCAAGACCAATTCCGTGGGTAATGTCATAATATGCGCTTAACTCATGTTCCATTGGATGGCATGACCAGGCACCTGCCTTTCCTGCCCCACACAGGCCATTTAAAGCCATACTGCTTGCCCACATAAGGTTGGCACGAGCTTCATAATTGTCAGGCTCCTTTAAAGCTATAGGACAGTATTTTATGCAGGCCTTTAAAAGACTCTCGGAAAAGCTGTCCTGCACAAATGTATCTTTGTCTTCCTTAAAGTAGTTTTCAAGAACATGGGACATAATATCTGCAGTTCCTGCTGCCGTCTGAATTGCAGGAACGCTGTATGTGTATGTTGGGTCACAGATAGATGCCTTAGGAATAAAATTCCTGCTTGAGGTACCAAGCTTCAAATTGCCGCTCATATCTGAAATAACTGCATTTTTGTTCATTTCCGAGCCTGTTGCCGCCATAGTAAGAACTGTAACAATGGGAAGCACTTCACCTATCAATGAAGGATTCTCAACAAGATCCCATGCATCACCGTCATACATGGCTGCACCTGCAATAACCTTTGCACAGTCAATGGTACTGCCGCCACCAATGGGAAGTACCACATCTATGGCCTTTTCTTTACAGATTGCGGCTCCCTCACGGACTGACTCAATCTTAGGGTTTGGCTCTACTCCGCCCACCTCATACACTTCAAAATCTGTCAGCAACTGAAGTGCAGTGTCATAAATTCCATTGCGTTTAATGCTTCCGCCGCCATATACAAGCAAAACCTTCCTGCCGAATCTTTCTAAAATTTCCGGAAGCTTTTTTATCTGCCCTTCGCCGAAATACATTTCCGTGTAGGCATTAAATACAAAATTTGTCATCTTTAAATATCCTTTTATTTAGTAATTTTTGTTACATAGTTGAAATTCTCGCCTTCGCTGTAAGTGAATGTAACTTCATCTCCAACATCTACCGTAAGAATAAGCGGCACCTGGGCAAAATTTACGTCATACAGAGTATCTTTGCCGTCAAGCTGAACATAAAAATGTGAATTTCCTTCAACAACCAACTGGGCCATTTTTGTAATGGTTCCCTTGACTGTCTTTGTGTCAGGCTCTTCCTTTGTGGGAGCACCGCTTATTATTCCGTTCTCCTTAAGAATGTTAATATATTCCTTTTCACAGGCAGCAACTGTATCACCTGTAGCAACAGTCTGATACTTTTCAATATTCAGCATTGCATATTGTTTTACCAGACCGGCACTGTCCTTAAGGGCCATAAAATATGTCGGCTGACCTTCAATATTAAGAACCAGCGGGAAGGTTGACTTATATCCAAGATGCTGTACCTTACCCTCTGCTGAAGACATGGCCGAATACTCCTCGGCTCCGGCAACCTCATAGTAGCGTGTCTCGGCAGTTCTCTGGTTCATAAGGACGAAGCCCACGTTGGAGTTATCCTGACCTACTGATGTAATGCCTGTGTATACCCATACGTCATCATCAAGGGCAATATAGTTGTAACCGTCTGTTGTCTGAAGACAGCCCTTCTGGCTTAAAATACTGTTAAGGAAACCATTTTTCAACAGACCGTTATAATCATAAAGCTCAATGAGCAATTCTGCCGAATAAACCTTATCAATCCATTCCGGTGCCTCTGCAATATCATAATCGGTGCACTCACCTGTGATTGCATTGCACAATACAACTCTTCCGATAGTAACACCGCCAAAAAGTCCTATGTTATACTTCTTTACCGGACATATCCAGTATGGTGTTCCATTTTCATCAATTTCAAAGGAAATTTCATCAAAAATGTATGTCGGATAGTTGAATCTTAAATGTCTGTAAATATTTCTGTCAAAATGGTCACTTGTGGAATACTTTATTCCCTGTTCAAGCCTTACACATTCTGCCTTCTGTGTTGTCATATCAATTTTAATATAGGCAGGAATTCCGTCCCCATTGTTGGTAATCCACTTAATTATGCTGCCGTATCTTAATGGTGTAACCCTGTATGGCTTATTCTGATAATTAATCTGGGTGTAATAATCCGCCACCTCAAACTGGGAAACCATATCGACCATTGTACCCATAACTCTTGTACCGATAATTTCAGCAGAATCCCTGTCAAGCAACGGAATCTCATTATAGGAAACCTCCTTGATATCATTGGCAAAGTCCCTTGTCTCAATGGTGAGGAGCTTCTGATATCTGTCTGCATTAAACATCTTTGATGATGCCAGATTGCCCACAATAAATACTACTATTACCGCAATGGTTAATCCGGCCATAATTTTGAATACCTTGAGATTCTTTTTTTCTTTAAAGCCTGCCCTTTTTAAACCTCGCAGACCATCCTGAATTGCGAATTTAAAATTATTAACATGAGTAACACCATACACAATTGTTGCGATTAAAAACAGCACAATTATAAATTTCCAGAAGCCCGGCGCATGAATGTTAATTGGAGGCAGCTCAATGTAATAATAAAAAGCTGCCAGAAGAAGTGCAACCACACCTATTACTATTTTTTGTGTATTCTTTTTCATTCTTATCTCCTTTGGTCTTATTGACAATAACGCATTTCCAATATAAAATAAAACTATCTTACAATTTAAGGATGCGTGATTTTATGAATAACGAGTTTAAAAATATAACTGTAGGTTTTATTGGCTTCGGCCTGATTGGCGGCTCCATTGCAAGAGCATTAAAAGCCAGAACAGGCTGTACCATAGTAGCTTACAGCCGCAGTAAGCAGCCTCTGCTTGCAGCCAGAAGCGACAGCAACATTGACATTATTCTTGATGATATTGGCGAGGATTTCAGAAAATGTGATTTTATTTTCTTATGCACGCCTGTGGCATATAACAACGAATATCTGTCAAAAATTGCACCATTCCTTAAGGAAGACTGCATTCTTACCGATGTAGGCAGCGTAAAAACTCCTATCCACAGGGAAGTTGAAAGTCTTGGCCTTACCAGACAGTTCATTGGAGGTCATCCTATGGCCGGTTCAGAAAAGACCGGCTACGACAATTCCAGTGCCTCTCTGCTCAATGGTGCCATATATGCCATTACGCCTACGCCTGAAACTACCCAATATAATCTTCAACGCTATATAGGTCTTGTTGAGCTTATGGGTGCCACCCCGCTTATAATGGACTGCACAACCCATGACCGAAGCGTTGCCGGTATAAGCCATGTTCCCCACATAATAGCAGCCAGCCTGGTTAATCTTATTGCCGACAACGATGACAGCAATCATACCATGCACAAAATGGCCGCCGGCGGCTTCAAGGATATAACCAGAATTGCCTCATCCTCAGCTGAGGTGTGGCAGCAGATTTGTGATAATAACAAGGAAGCCATCTGCAAACTTTTACGTCAGTACATAGAATCACTTGAAAAGCTTACAGACAGCTTTGAGTCCGGTGATGATACTGCTATTTACCAGTTATTCGTAAAGTCTAAAGCCTACCGTGACAGTTTTTAAATCTTAAAGCAGCCTCCGCCTATAAACTCTCTTACAATTGAGTTATTAGGGATTCCTTCACCACTGAATGTTAAAAAGTACTGAAGGAATTTAAGGAGGCGTTTTGCTTCCTGATATTCAGGCTCATCCTCACCTATATTGTATAATATTGCCTCTGCGTATGGTTTTAATGCAGACAATTCATAAATAAGTGATGAATTAAACATCACATCTGCCTCTTCCTGATAAGGGAAGATATTTTTTTCCTCACCACGTCTTACAGACTGCCACATTGCCAGTGTTCTCTTCGGAGACGCACCACGTGTTCTGAAATCCCTTACCATACGCCTGATAAGTCTTCCGTCAGTCGTGGCAATTCTGTTATGCTCATCAACATTAAGCTGGGTAAGTGCGCTTATGTAAATCTTATATTTTCTTTCCTTTGGAAGCGAATAGCTAAGCTCATCATTAAGGCAGTGAATGCCTTCGATTACAAGGATATCATCCGGTCCCATTTTAAGCTTTTTACCATTATATTCCTTGGTACCCAGTTTGAAATTAAATGTCGGCATATCAACCTCTTCGCCTGCAAGAAGCCTGTTCATATGGTTATTAAACAGCTCGATATCCACTGCGTGAAGGTCTTCAAAATCATACTGTCCGTTTTCATCAATCGGAGTCTGGTCACGCTCCACAAAATAATCATCAACAGGTATCGGATGAGGTTTGAGTCCGCAAGCCTTTAATTGTACTGATAATCTGTGTGAAAATGTGGTTTTACCGGAAGAAGACGGACCTGCTATCATTATAATTTTCTTGTCAGGATTGTCAGCAATATCCCTTGCAATCCGGGCAATCTTCTGCTCCTGAAGAGCCTGCTGTACAAGCACGAGATCCTGTATACTTCCGTTAGTTATACATCTATTAAGATCTGCAACTGTCTCACAGCCCATTACCTTAGCCCAGTCAGAAGACTGTTTTAAAACATTAAAAAGCTTATGGGTAGGCTTAAATTCCGGAACAACCTCAGGCGCCTGTTTTCTTGGCAGCTGCAGGACAAAACCGTTATCATACTTATAAAGTTCAAAATATTTCAACATTCCTGTGGACGGAGCCATATATCCGTAATAGTAATCTTCATATCCGCAAAGCTCATAAACATTAACCGAGGAGCCCTGTCTGTATTTAAAAAGCTCACCCTTGCTGTTCATTCCGCTCTCTTTGAAAATCTCACAGGCCTCTGAAATCCTCATCTGTTTTTTATTAATAACTATATCTTTTTCCACCATATCTTTCATGGTTTCTCTGAGTTTATCAATAAAATTCTCATCAACCTCCGTCTGCTCCCCAATGGTACAGTACAGCCCGAATGACAGTGAAAAATTAACCTTTACAGAGCTTGCAATCTGCCTTGAAGTAAGCTTACTGATTGCCGCAAGCATCATAAATACCGCACTTCTTTTGTAAGTTTCAGTACCAATAACAGTGGCAGTTGTGACAAAATTAATTTTTTCACCTTCGGCTTCTTTGTTAAGCTCTCTCAATTTCCCGTCAACCTCGGCGAGAATAATCTGATGCTCATAATCCTTTGCAACACCTGCTGCCATTTCCTTTAATGTCATAATAGCTTCTCCTCTCTTACTATATCACTGTGTATGGAAGTTTTTTTGCCATGGTTAAAACTTCACATTCCACATTTTCTTTTAAGTAACCACCTATAAATTCAATAAAAATATGTTCAAGGCCATAATGGCCTGCATCAATCACGGCACAGTTACCTGCAACTGCGTCAATTCCCGTATGATGTCCCACATCACCGGTTATAACAAGCTCAACTCCCAAAGCAACTGCTGCCATGACCGCCTCTTTTCCTGAACCCGGCGCAATGGCAACCTTTGTGACTCTTTTACTTAAATCTCCAAAAACGTTGACACTTGGAAGACCGAAAGCAGTTTTTACTTTATCTGCCCACTCTAAAACAGTTTTTTCAGGAAAATTTCCCCACCTTCCAAGACCTTCATTTTCACAGCAGGGTTCCAAAATAAAGGGTTCCTGCATACCGATACGCTCCGCGGCAAGACTTGCCATACCGCCTTTGATATCAAAATTAGTGTGCATGGAATATTCTGCAATACCATTTCTGATAAGCTTTACCACTCTTCTTCCGGTAAGTGTCTCGTCATTGACCTTCTTAAGCCCTCCAAAAATAAGAGGATGGTGACTTACAATCAAATCAACTTTATTGTTGACAGCGTAGTCTATGGCCTCATCATCACAATCAAGAACCACCAGTATTTTAGAAATCTCGTCATTCCTGCTGCCTGTCATAAGCCCCACATTATCCCATTCACAGGCAAACCCCGGCGGACTTAAAAGCTCTAATTTTTTAATTATTTCGTCACACTTCATAATATTCAAGCCCTTTTTCAATACATTTTAGTTCATAATCCAATTCTTCAATTCGTGCCTGTGCATAATCAGAATTGCAGTTGCTTACATTTTCCCTTACACCAAGAAGCTTTTTGTGTTCTTTTAGCAAAAAGCCATATAAAGTCCGGTTTCTGCTTACTAAAAGATACTTTCCGAATCTGTCAAAGGTATCCCTTGTCAGCTTATCTTCAACATATTCATCACTTCCAAGCCTGCAGTCCATTATAAAATAATATTTACCGTCATCAAGAATCATTCTCTCTTTTACGGCAACCAGACCATTATTCCGCAAAAATTCCCTAAACTGCGGAACCTCTGACTGTGGGGACAGAATTATCTGACTTATATTTTTTAATTTGTCGTACCCGTTACTCAATATTTTTGCAATAAGCTTACCACCCATTCCACATATGGTCACAGTATCGCAGGACTCTTCAAGCTTATCAAGACCATCTGATATTCTAAGGGTTATCCTATCACCTACACCATAATTCTCAACATTTTCTTTTGCTTTGTTAAGGGGACCCTGTTTTACATCCATTGCAATTACCCTTGGACTTATTCCGCTTTTTATGAGATAAATGGGCAAATATCCATGGTCGGTACCAATGTCTGCAACTATGCTTCCCTCATTAACCAGCTGTGCAACGGTAAGCAGTCTCGGTGATATCTTTAACTCTAAATCTCCCATATACACTCTCCCGGGATTAGCTCTAGTCCAGATAGTCCTTAAGCTTGCGGCTTCTGCTTGGATGTCTTAACTTTCTGAGAGCCTTGGCTTCAATCTGACGAATTCTTTCCCTTGTAACGTTGAATTCTTTGCCAACCTCTTCAAGTGTTCTTGCCCTTCCGTCATCAAGGCCAAATCTTAATCTTAAAACCTTCTGCTCTCTGTCAGTCAAGGTTCCCAACACCTCAACAAGCTGTTCCTTAAGCAGTGTAAAAGCAGCCTGTTCGGCAGGAACAGGAACATTATCATCCTGAATAAAGTCACCAAGATGGCTGTCTTCCTCTTCACCAATAGGTGTCTCAAGGGAAACCGGCTCCTGGGAAATCTTCTGAATTTCTCTTACCCTCTCAATTGGAATTTCCATTACTTCGGCAATTTCCTCCGGAGACGGCTCTCTTCCCAACTCCTGAAGAAGCTGTCTTGAAACTCTGATTAATTTATTGATTGTCTCTACCATATGAACAGGAATACGGATTGTCCTTGCCTGGTCAGCGATAGCTCTTGTAATAGCCTGTCTGATCCACCATGTGGCATATGTTGAGAACTTGTATCCCTTGCTGTAATCAAACTTTTCAACTGCCTTGATAAGACCCAGATTACCCTCCTGAATCAAATCGAGGAAAAGCATACCGCGGCCTACATACCTTTTGGCAATGGATACTACAAGTCTTAAGTTGGCCTCTGCAAGACGCTTTTTAGCTTCTGCATCACCGTTTTCCATCCTCTTGGCAAGCTCAGTCTCCTCCTCTGCACTAAGAAGCGGAACTTTACCAATCTCCTTAAGGTACATTCTTACAGGGTCTTCTGTGCTGACACCATCCGGAACTGACAAATCAATCTTTTCCATATCGATTTCTTCTTCATTATCAAGAAGTAAATCCGGTTCTTCATCGTCATCTGTCATCTTGAGCACATCAATATTATTTCTTTCAAGATATTCATAGACATGCTCCATTTTATCAGGGTCCAGGTCCATATCCATGAAATAATCTGCAACTTCCTGATTATCCAGCATATTTTTCTTCTTCTTGGCAAAGGCTAAAAGCCCTTTTAAACGTTCCTCAAAACGTGCCATAAAGCTTTCAGTTGTTTCTGCCTCCGGATTTTCAGAGGATGTGATGCTTTCTTCTACTATTTCCTTTATTTCTTCTGCCGGTTCTTCCTTTACCGTCTCCTTTTTAGGTGCTTCCTTCTTGACGGTTTCCTTTTTGACTGTCT
>JBJENU010000180.1:0-2256 GCA_051880355.1 Lachnospiraceae bacterium
ATTTCTCTTAGTGATAGAGATAAGAAAATCTTAATGGTTGTTTTAGCTTTCGCACTTCTTGCAGCTGCATATTTCTTCGGATATCAGAAGTTTATGGATCAGGCTGACAAGTATGATAAAGAGAGAACAAAGCTTGCTGCAAAGCATACAGACCTTATGCAGAAGAGTGCAAACAAGGATAAATATATTGCTGATGCAAAGGCATATCAGGATAAGACAAACAGCATTCTGGCTTCCTATGACAACGGCCTCTCACAGGATGGTTCACTTATGTTTGTGAACACAATGGAAAATGCAAACAAGACATGGATTAAGTCTATGTCCATGACACCTGTTTCTACAGTTTATACATTTGGTAATGTGCGTTCAACCAACCCGAATGACAGCGGTGCGGTATATACAACTGATATGAAGGGTGTTTCAAGTACATATACAATGTCATATGAGGCATCATATGATGACTGGAAAAAGCTTCTTACATATATTAACGGATATTACAGCAAGCATGTGATTAATTCTGTTTCAATGACCTACAATTCGCTTGAAGACAGAGTAAGCGGTACTATTGTGGTAACAGCTTATGCGATAACAGGTTCTAACAGAAATTACAAGCATCCAAAGATTGATTTGCCGACAAGTACAGTTAACATCTTTAATTCAGCAGTATTTAATCCTGGTGACTTCGATGTTGCAGGTAATAATGGCGATTATATTTTAAGCGATTATGATTACTACATTACATTGAATTCGGCAACAACCAGTGCTGCTTCAGTTGTAATTGGCAAGAAGGATGATGTTACAGGTAAGACTGTTCTGTCATCAAGCACCAATGAGAAGGTTAATGCAACTGTTAAATTCAGCGGCTCTAATGGCAAGTACAAGGTATCATATAAGATTGGTGATGCTACATATCCTGCAACTGATTTTAATGCAGGTGAAGAATTTGTTCCGGGCAATGGCCTTGAATTACTTATTATGAGTTCATCAAGAGTATCTGATACTGATAAGAGCGGTATCAATCTTACTTTAATCAATGAGACAGATATGAAGCTCAATGTTAAGCTTTGCAATGAGGATGAGGAAAATCCGAGACTTTCAATCGCAAGCAAGACAGGAAGCATTGAAATTTATAAGTAGGTTTAATGCATGAGCCGGTTATCATGGTTTGATAACCGGCTATGTGAGAATATAGGTGTCAATTCTATATTTTGTATAGTAGGAGGAGTATAATGAAGTCTTTAAATAAGAAAAAACTTAATAACGGGGGCTTTTCTCTTATTGAAGTTTTGGTGGCAATGGCCATACTTGCCGTATTGTCGCTGCCGATACTTAGTAACTTCTCTTCAGCAGCAAAAGCCAATTTGTTGGCAAGACGTGCAGAAAATGCTAATACCATAGCTCAGAAGGTTGCGGAGAACTTCAAGTCAGTTAATCTGGAGGATTTGCTCAATAATGAAGGATTTGGTATGGAAGCCAATAAGGAGTATACTATTAATCCAAGTGTAAATGCCAATGCGGCGGCAGTAAGACTGGGTGTATATAAATATCGTATAGATATGGTGGACCAGTATGATCCTGTTACACATGACCCTCTGGACAGCAGCAGTTACAAGTACGACCCTAACCTTAAGCTGTTTACATTTAATATGACTGATTACGATGGAAACAATGCTTTGTTGGACGAAAAAGGCAGACCGTATATGCTTGGTATGAATGGAGAAAAATTCTACGTTAAAGTCATGCTTAATCCAAGTGATTATTCAGATAACGTAGGAAACAATAAAGACGGCGAAAGCAATGTCTCAGGCAACAATGTCAATAGCTTTGAAATGCCAAACTTCCAGGATATTAACATGGATAACCATTTCGTAATTAATGATGAGATTACAAAGTATGATAACGCGGCGGTGAAGGCACTTGGTGTTGCTTCAAGGTCCGATGTAAAGAAAAAGGTTGTTATTACGGCAAAGCTTACAGATAATGGAAGCGATAAGTATACACAGAGCCTGAATATGGATATTACTTATATAAATACTAAAAACACGGACATGAGTAAGTCTTATTCATTTGAAATACAGAAGAATCTGGCTGTTAATATTCTGCCGGGACTTGAGCCTACTAAAAATATTTATATTATGTACAATACTTTTAGTGCATCAAGCGGCTACATTGCTGATGATGAGATTCAAATCCGTTATGAATACCCTGATGACTACTGGTCAAAAGAAAGTATCAACGGCAAGGTTGATAAAGCCT
>JBJENU010000181.1:0-9958 GCA_051880355.1 Lachnospiraceae bacterium
TAATATGTGCCCTGGCTTCAGGAATAGTTCTTGTAAGCTATGGAATTATGACCGGTAACAGTATATCAACAGTCAGAGCGCTTATTATGTTTATAATATCCGTAAATGCCCAGGTGACGGGACGCAGATATGATGTTATTACATCTGCAAGTCTTGCGGCACTTTTGCTTTTGCTCCAATATCCCCTTTATATAACGTCAAGTGGCTTTTTGCTGTCTTTTGGAGCTGTATCGGGAATTATATTTGTTGCACGGGCTTTAGCCGGTCTTCTTCCGGAAAAAAGTAATAAATTTATTAAAAAAATCTGTATGGCATTTTTTTCCAGCTTTGGCGTAACTGTTGTGACCATACCGGTTATTGGCTGCTTCTTCTATCAGGTAAGCCCATATGCAGTGCTGCTTAATATTATAGTCGTACCGCTCATGGCAGTTGTGATGGCTGGCGGTGTTCTTGGCGGTCTTGCCGCGATGGTAAGCCAAACCTTGGGAATGTTTTTTGTGGGACCTGCCTGTTATATACTGAAATTATATATGTATTTGTGTGATATTGTTGAAAAATGGCCATACCACACAGCAGTAACAGGGTGTCCCAAAGCTTTGAACATAGTTGTCTATTTAATAATGATAATTGCTATCTATACAATGGCAAGAAAAAGTAAAAAATCATATTTAAATATTCTTGCGTCAGTTATGGCAACGACGGCGGCTATATTGTTTTTATTTGCAAAAAAGGAAAATGATATGGCAATACATATGCTGGATGTAGGGCAGGGGCAGTGCATTCTCATAGAAAACAGCGGAAAATTTGCAATGGTAGACTGCGGAAGCAGTGATATTAATAACTGCGCTGACATAAGGGTAATTCCATGCCTGAAATATTATGGAGTATCCCAGCTTGACAGCCTTTTTATAACTCATTCAGACAGGGACCATAGTAATGGCGTTGACAGGCTCCTTGAGAAAGTTGGCGTAAAGAAAATTTTCTGCGGGGGAATGACAGACCTTAATGGGAAGGCTGTAAGGCTTACTGCAGGAATGTTGCTTAATTGGACAGATGTGGCTATAACCATATGTAATCCCTCACCTGCAGGAGAATATAGTGATGAAAATGCAGCTTCACTGGCTTTCTTACTTGAAAAAAGAGGATTTAGTATGCTTTTTACCGGTGATATGGATATTAGCAGTGAAAAAAGTACAATGGAAGGCCAACTGCTGAAAAAAAACATAACAGTCCTTCAGGTTGCACATCATGGCTCAAAAAATTCAAGCGGACAGGAGTTTATTGAATTCCTAAAACCCAAAGTGTCTGTAATATCCTGCGGTGCAGATAACCGGTATGGTCATCCCCACAGTGAGACTATTAATCGGCTTACCAGCACATGCACCAGAATTTACAGAACTGATACAGGCGGCGAAATATCAATTTATCCCTTTGAAGAAAAAATTTCTCAATTTGCTTTTTTTGCTGAATAGTAGTATAATCATTATGGAAAGGTGTGTAGTGGCAATGAGGATAATTAGTGACCATATTAAGAATAATCAGTTTAAAAATACATATCTGATATATGGCGAGGAAAGATATCTTGTCCAGCAGTATAAGAACAGGTTGAGAACAGCCATTGCCGGAGATGATACGATGAATTATGCCTATTTTGAGGGGCGTAAGATAGATGTGACACAGCTTATTGACACTTGTAATACTTTGCCTTTTTTTGCAGAGAGAAGACTTATAATAGTTGAGGATAGCGGATTTTTCAAGTCGGCAAACGATACTGTTACCGACTACATTAAAAATATTCCTGAATATCTGGTAATAGTTTTTGTGGAAAATGAAGTGGACAAGCGCAACAGACTTTTTAAAACTGTCAGTGATAAAGGGTATGTATGCGAGATGAAATATCAGGACGAGGCAACTCTCACCAGATGGATTGTGGATATGCTTGCAAAGGAGAATAAGAAGATTTCCAGGGCAGCACTGACACATCTTTTGGATAAATGTGGTGTTGAAATGGAAAATATCCACAGTGAGATGGAGAAACTCATTTGTTACTGCTATAACAGGGAAACTGTTGAGGAGAATGATGTTGAGGCGGTTTGCACTAACCGCACTGTAGGCAAGGTTTTTGATATGGTGACAGCCATTGCGTCACACAACCAGAAAAAGGCTTTGGAATTGTATTATGACCTGCTTTTAATAAAAGAACCGCCTATGAAGGTTTTGTATCTTATAACAAGACAGTTTAATCAGTTACTGCAGGTAAAAGAACTTTCATCTCATCATCTTGACAATAAGACTATGGCACAGCAGATGGGAATTGCACCTTTTCTTGTTGGAAAATATCTGGCACAGGCCAAGGGATTTTCTGTTGATGCTTTAAGGACTGCCCTTTATGATATGGCTGATATGGAAGAAGCAGTAAAGACGGGTAATATGCAGGAAAATCTGGCGGTTGAGCTTATTATAATAAAATACAGCAGGAAGGAGACCGCATAATGGATGAAGAAGATATTAACATTTACCGGAGTAAAGTGAAAATCTTTTTTGTTGGCGTAGTTGTAGGGGCTTTAATAGCTGTTACTATAATAGGAATATGCGGTCTTATTACAAGGAGCAGCGATGACAGCTCTGCAAGCAGTGAGCATACAAAAGAAAGTTTTATTTTCCCATCTGTGGATGAAAGCAGTAGTAGTAATGTCACTGAAGCAGCCGGAAGTAATTATGAAACTGACAGCACAGGCGAGGTTTTGCAGGCAGGTAATCCGGATTTTAAACCAAGTTCAGAGGTTAATGGTACAGCAGGTTCGGGCTACAGAGTTGAGTCAGGAACCCCTGTTGCCAATCATGGAAGGCTTAAGGTTGTTGGAACCAATCTGGTGGATAAGAATAATAATGTATTTCAGCTTCGTGGTGTCAGTACCCATGGTCTGCACTGGTTTCCGCAATACGTTAACAGGGAAACCTTTAAGGAATTTCGTGATGAGTGGAAGTGTAATGTTATAAGACTTGCCATGTACACCGGTGAAGGGGGATACTGCAGTGGCAGCAATCAGACCAGTCTTAAGGCGCTGATTGCAGACGGTGTAACTTATGCTACAGAGCTTGGAATGTATGTTATTATTGACTGGCATTCACTTAATGACGACAGGAATCCTAATACTTTTAAGGCACAGGCACTGGCATTCTGGGATGAGATGTCCCGTACATATAAGGACTATGAGAATGTAATATATGAGATTTGTAACGAGCCTAACAGTACATCATGGGCAGAGGTAAAATCATACGCAACAGATGTTATTGCCAGAATACGCAAAAACGACCCCAATGCAGTAATACTGGTTGGAACTCCACAATGGTGCCAGCTGCCCCAGCAGGCAGCCGCTGACAGTATTGCAGACGATAAAAATGTAATGTATACCGTGCATTTTTATGCAGCTACCCATGGTGATGATATACGCAATAATGTGGTTGCAGCTCATGAGGCCGGTCTGCCTATGTTTGTAAGTGAATGCAGTATCTGTGACGCTTCAGGCAGTGGCGGATGTAATTACGATTCTGCCGGAAAATGGGTTAATCTGCTTGATTCATACGGAATAAGTTATGTTGCATGGAATATTAGTAATAAGGGTGAGAGTTCGGCATTAATCAGAGGAGATAAGTACAGCGGCTGGAGTGACAGTGAGCTTTCTGATACAGGTAAGTGGTTTAAAAAGATATTTTCAGGCAGCGGTACGTCCGGCGGAACAAGTACTGTGACTCCTACACAGCCAAAACCTACACAACCGGCAACCCAGGCACCGACACAGCCGCCTAAGCAGAAGGTTGAGATTGAGATACCTATGAGATACAGTGTTTCCATAGGAGGACAGTGGGGAACTGATGAAGAATATACGAGACAATACATATTTACGGTTGAGAATTTAAGTGGAGCAATTTCCAACAACTGGACCATAACAATTCCTGATATGTCAGGTTACACTATGATAGGAGGCTGGTGTTGTGAGCGTGAAATTGTTGGAGATAAGCTGATTATCAAGCCGGAGTCTTTTAACGGTGCAATAAATCCTTATAGCAGTGTGACTAATATTGCGGTTACACTTACCGGAAGGAAGGATAAAGAGCTTGCCACAGGAAGTATTGTGGGCACAGGCTTTGTAGAAAAATAAGATTATAAGAAAAAGGCTTATGCAAGAGGGGTTGCATAAGCCTTTTTAAGCAGTTCATTACAAAATATATAGCAATTAGTTCATAGCGTTAACAGCTTTTGTCAAGCGGGAAACTTTTCTTGCAGCAGTATTCTTATGATAAATACCCTTAGATGCTGCCTTGGAAATCTCACTAATTGCTTCTGTCAAAGCAGCCTGAGCAGCAGCCTTATCAGCAGCAGCGATAGCAGCTTCTACTTTCTTGACATAAGTCTTAACCTTAGACTTAACAGCTTTGTTTCTTGCTGCTCTAACTTCGCTTACTAAAACTCTCTTCTTAGCAGATTTAATGTTAGCCAATCCGGTACACCTCCAAAAAAAATTATCAATTTATCTGTTTTGCATTAAAGCCGGACACGGACGATCTAATGTAAACACACTTAGTTATTTTATTATACAAAAACGATTATGTCAAGAGAAAATTGGAAATAATATTTTAAAGTTTATTCGTAGCAGACAGGAGGTAGAAAATGATAGACAGTTACTCATCGAGAACCGACTTGGCAGTTGAAATCAATGAGAGTATACCAGAAAAGGAAGGAAAAGTAAACGGGATAATTTTTAATGAGTATGTATATGATGAAACACAGATAAAGGTATCGGAACTGGAGATTACCAATGAGAAGGGTGCAAAGCTTTTTGGAAAACCAATGGGAAAGTATGTGACCATAGAGGCAACAGAACTTAGTGTTTCTGATGAGTTTTATGAGCAGGAGGCAGCAAGGCTTACTTCAGAGATTGTTTCAAAGCTTATATATGATAATGTCAATAAAAAGAGCCATATAACCATTCTGGTTGCAGGACTGGGAAACAAAGAAGTGACGGCAGATGCACTTGGTCCTATGGTAATTGAAAACATTTCCGTTGACAGACATATGGGGAACACAAAAAGCGGCATATGGTTAAGTGGTATCACACCTGGCGTTATGGCACAGACCGGGATGGAAACAGCCAGTATACTTAAAGGTGTGGTAAATGAATTGAAGCCTGATTTGGTAATAGCAATAGATGCCCTTGCGGCAAGAAGCAGCAGCAGACTTAATACAACAATCCAGATTTCGGACAGGGGAATCAATCCGGGCTCTGGTGTTGGCAACCACAGGCTTGGGATTACAAAGGAAACACTTGGAGTTCCTGTTATTGCAATAGGAGTGCCTACAGTGATTGCAGTTCCGACTATTGTGGCAGATACAATGGAGAATCTTTTGAAATCAATTGCTGCATTTAAGTCATTTAAAGGAGTTGATGATGTGTATGAGGAGTTTACGAAGCAGCAGAAAATGGACCTTATTCGGGAAATATTAAGCCCTGAAATGGCTGAAATGGTGGTGACACCAAAGGATATAGATGCTTCAGTCAGAACCATAAGCTATATCGTTGCAGATGCAATCAACATTGCCTGCAAAAAATAGTATATAACGGTAACAATATTGCATACTATGTTGGTAGAGACTGATAATGGAGCCAGGGTATGAAAAAATTTTATATAGCGGTTATAATTGCTTTCGGTTTCTTTATAGTAAAATTGCCGATAATTGCAGATTTAGTCGGGGAAAAGCTGGCGCAGGGCGTTTTGAATACCTTTGCACCGGCACTTACATATTATAGTAATATTGAACATCACAAGAAGGTCAATGGCTTTGAAGCTTTAAGGGATAGTATGATACCAGCCGGTGGTTACGCATCAGACAGTATGGAAGCCATAGTTGATTATGAGCCTTGGCCGGTGAATCCGGGGGAAACTGTTGAAACTAATACCCAGCCGGAAGGTAAGGAAGATATTCCTCAGAAAACCACAGGTCAGACCATATATTTTAAGGCAAAGCAGGAGGAAAAAAATACCGGTGATACGCAGGCAACGGAGACTGTGGCATCAAAAAATATCATAACCGGAACTGTATATTCTAAACAGCAGCTTGCAAACTATTCTTTTCTGATGAGCAATTTTTACATTGTAACCAGCGCAACGGAGCTGAATTCATCAATGCTAAAACCGGCACAGGCATTGGAAATGGATATGTCAATGGAAAAAAAGGATGGACTTCCCCAGATTCTTATTTTTCATACACATTCCCAGGAAACTTTTGCTGACAGCATTCCGGGAGATAAGTCTACTTCTATTGTGGGCGTTGGCGATTATCTTGCGACAATTCTTCATGACAAGTATGGTTATAATGTGTATCACGATACCACGGTGTATGACCTTGTCAATGGAAAACTGGACAGAAGTGCGGCGTATACATATGCCCAGGAAAATGTTGAAAAAATATTGGAAAAGAATCCAAGCATAGAGGTAGTTATTGATTTGCACCGTGATGGAGTGGATGAAAAAACAAGGCTTGTAACAGAGATTAACGGAAAACCGACAGCAAAAATTATGTTTTTTAACGGATTAAGCTATAGCAAATTAAACGGAGATATCACATATTTACCTAATCCCAACAGAGACGAAAATCTGGCAATGAGCCTCCAGATGCAGCTCCTCGGAAATGCTTATTATCCGGGATTTTTAAGAAAAATATACATAAATTCATACAGATATGTACTGCATTTGCGTGGAAAATCAACACTTATTGAAGCAGGGGCACAAAATAATACTGTTGCAGAGGTGAAAAATGCCATGGAACCGCTGGCAGATATTTTAGATAAGCTTTTAAGAGGAGAAAAGGGATATACAAATTAGCAAAAAAGTGATATAATTCTATTACTATGCGTATAGGAGCATTATGATGGATATAAGAGAGTATTTAAGACACAAAACAATTATTGCAGATGGAGCTATGGGCACATACTATGCACAGATTACCAATTCACAGGATGATGTGTGGTGCGAGTGGGCCAATCTTACTAACGGGGAAATTATTATAAATATACACAAAGATTATATTGGTGCAGGTGCAAGACTTTTAAGAACCAACACATTTATGGCTTCGTGTATCGGAACAAGTGCGGATTCATCACAGTCGGAGCAGATTATAAGAAAAGCTTGTTTTAATGCAAGGACGGCAGTTGAAAAGGCAAGGCAGGAAAAATTGCTTGAAGCTGATGAGAGCATTTTTATCGCCGGTGATATAGGACCTTTGAGGGAAACGGGAGAATATAGCAAGAAAGAGATTTTTCATGAATATGTGAGAATGGTTGATATTTTTACTGATGAAAAAGTTGATGCCATTATCTTTGAAACTTTTCCTGATTTCTATATTCTTGAGGACGTTATAAGATATATCAATGATACCTCAAAGGTGGCGGTAATTGCCAATTTCTGCCTTAATAAAAATGGTTATACGACCAGTGGAATAAGTGCCACAAGAATTCTTAAACAGGGAAAACAGATAGAAGGTCTTGACGTATGTGGTTTTAACTGCGGAATTGGCTCAGGACATATGAGAGAAATATTTGAGAAATTGGTAATTCCTGAAAATATGCCGGTGGCGGCTATGCCTAATGCCGGTTATCCTGAGCGTATGCAAAATAGAATGGTATTCATGAACAACACAGGATATTTTGCTGATAACGTGGCTCAGATTGCAGCGGGAATTACAGGAATTGTTGGCGGATGCTGTGGCACCAGTCCTGAACATATACGCCTTTTAAGAAAAAAACTGGACACTGAAGGATTTATATTAAGAACCGGCGAGGTAAGGGCAGCAGAAACAAGACAAAGACATGCAGCGCCTAATCATTTTATGGATAAATTAAGGAGCGGCAGCAAGGTTATCGCTGTGGAATTAGACCCTCCCTTTGATGCTGATTTTGAAAGATTAATTGAGTGTGGACATGCCCTTAAGAAGAGTGGAGTGGATATTATTACCATGGCTGATTCACCAATGGGCAGAAGCAGGGTGGATTCAATTCTTATGAGCATCAAAATGCGTGAGGAGACAGGCATGGAGGTTATGCCACATATGTGCTGCCGTGATAAAAATATGATTGCAATGCGTTCAACCCTGCTTGGAGCCTATATTAACAATATAAGAAATCTTCTTCTTGTAACAGGTGATCCTGTTCCCGGTATTAACCGCTCAATGGTAACAGGTGTTTTCGATTACAATTCAATTCAGCTTATGAATTTTGTAAAAGGAATGAACGAGGAATTTTTTGCAGGAGATGAATTCTATTATGGAGGTGCACTTAATGTGGGCCTTGGACGTGTTGAAAAGATTGCTGACAGAATGAAACAGAAAATGGAAGCAGGATGCGGTTATTTTCTTACACAGCCGGTGTTTTCCGATGAAGATGTTGACAGGCTGGCACAATTGAGAGAAATTACCGGTGCCAGAATTTTGTGTGGAATTATGCCTTTTGTGAGTTATAAAAATGCAACATTTATGCAGAATGAATTTATAGGAATTAATGTTCCGGACAGTATTATTGCCGGATTTTCGCCTGAAATGTCAAGACAGGAGGCTGAAGAAGCAGGTGCTGCCATTGCAGGTAAGATTATAAAAAAGGTAAATGATGTGTGTGACGGGTTTTATTTTATGCTTCCGTTTAACAGAGTCAGCCTGATGGAAAAAATAAAGCCATATATATCTTGACAACAGATGTAAGTAATTGTATCATTAAACTGTTCTGATTATTATCTTTGCGTTGAGACGCATCGGGGCAGTTTTATCAGCCCAATTTTTCACTGTAAGTACCCATTGGGAAGGACTACTATGGAATATAGCGAATTTTGTGAAAAAATGGTTACTTATGTCAGGAAAATGGTCAATGAAGCCGACTGTAATGTCAAGTTATCCAGAGTACAGAAAAATAATGGTGTCGAGTATGTAGGCATCAGTATTATAGACAGAAGCAGGCGAATCGGACCAACAATTTACCTTGAATCACTTTACGAAGATTACAAAAAGGGTGCAAGCCTTGAGAAAGTGTCAGCAAAGCTGTCTGATATCTATGAGAACCACAGAAAAGTTGAGCTTGATGTGCCATGGGATTTTTATTTCGACTTTAATATGGTTAAGGAACGTCTGATTTTTAAACTGGTAAATTATGAAAAGAATAAGGCTATGCTGGAGGATATGCCCCACAGGAGGATACTGGATCTTGCCATGGTGTTTTGCTGTGTTGTAAGTGTGGAGAATCAGGGCGGTTCTACCATAACCGTGAGGAACAGTCACCTCGATATGTGGAAGGTAGATGCGGATACCGTATATGAGATGGCTGTCAATAATACACCTATAATTATGCCCTACAGGTTGGGAAGAATTGAGGATATAGTGGGGATTTCTCCAGAACAGGTAAACAGTACGGGTATAATGGAGGTGCTGTCTAACAGCAGGTCGTTGTTCGGTGCTTCTGCCATGATTTATGATGACGTGCTCTATGAGACTGCACTTCGCAAGAATTCTGATTTATATATTCTGCCAAGCAGTATCCATGAGGTTATTATTATTGCAACTAAAGATTATGATGATTTACAGGCACTGAAGGAAATGGTTGTGGCAGTGAATGAAGACAGTGTAGAGCCGGAGGATGTATTGTCTGACAACGTGTATATATACGACAAAGAAAGCCAGACTATTAATCTGGCTTAAGAATGCGTATGATGGGAGTCGAACCCACGGCCTTCTGTTCCGGAGACAAACGCTCTATCCACTGAGCTACATACGCCAAACATTGTTAGTATACTATAAATTATATACATTTGCAAGTTAAAGATTTTTTTGGTACAATTAATCCTGATAAGGAAGGAGGAACCATAATGAACTCAAAACAGAAGTTAATTAAAAACTGGTTAAATAATTATGGTATAT
>JBJENU010000182.1:0-2234 GCA_051880355.1 Lachnospiraceae bacterium
CCTCTACCGGACGTTATCCGGCATCCTGCCCTGTGAAGCCCGGACTTTCCTCACCTGCGACCTTGCGGTACCTGCAGCCGCGACCATTTGTCCTACTCATATTTTATTCAGTTATTTATTTTATAAACATTGCATCTCCGAAACTGAAGAATCTGTATTTTTCTTCAACAGCCTGTCTGTATGCATTAAGAACATTTTCCCTGCCTGCCAGGGCCGAAACCAGCATTACAAGTGTTGACTCAGGCAGATGGAAATTAGTTATAAGGCAGTCAACAACCTTAAACTTATATCCCGGATAGATGAAAATCTCGGTCCATCCGCTTTTTGCCGGAATAATTCCATCTTCCCCGGCAACTGACTCCAGTGTTCTTGTACTTGTGGTACCCACTGAAATAACCCTTCCGCCATTTTTTTTAGTCTCGTTAATAATATCTGCCGCTTCCTGTGTAACCATATAAAATTCCGAATGCATATGATGCTCCAGAATATTGTCAACCTTAACAGGGCGAAATGTTCCAAGTCCCACATGGAGTGTTACTTTTGCAATTTTAACACCTTTTGCCTCAATAGCCCCAAGGAGCTCATTGGTAAAATGAAGTCCTGCCGTAGGCGCCGCAGCCGAGCCCTCATGCTTGGCATATACTGTCTGGTAACGGTTTTTATCCTCAAGCTTATGGGTAATATACGGAGGAAGGGGCATCTGTCCCAATTCATCAAGAATTTCCTCAAATATTCCATCAAAAGAAAACTCAATAACCCGGTTGCCCTCATCAACTATATCGACAATCTCACCTATAAGCTTACCCTCTCCAAAGGAAATCTTAACACCGGGCTTTGCCTTTTTACCGGGCTTTACAAGAACCTCCCAGCGATTTTTCTCATCGGGAAGTCGTTTAAGCAGCAGCACCTCAATGGCAGCTCCTGTTCCAACTTTCTCGCCGATAAGTCTTGCAGGAATAACCTTTGTATCATTAATTACAAGGCAGTCTCCCAGATTAAGATAATCAATTATATCTCTAAATATGTGATGTGACACGCTGCCATCATTCCTGTCAAGAACCATAAGCCTTGATGAGGAACGATCTGCCAGAGGGTCCTGTGCAATCAGTTCCTGTGGCAAATCGTAATAGTAATCATGTACATTCATTACTTCACTCATAAATAACTCCTAGGCTCTAAGCTCAATTCCCATATCAGACAAATCCTTGAGAATCTTGTCCATAACAGCTGATACTTCCTTGTCCTCAAGAGTTCTGTCTGCAGCTCTGAAGGAAATTGAATATGCAACTGACTTAAAGCCTTCCTTAATCTGAGAACCTTCATAGATATCAAACAAGTTGTAACTCTCAAGAAGCTTTCCGCCTCTCTTCTCAATTACAGCTTCAATCTGTCCTACCATAATATCCTTGGCAACTACCATACTGATGTCACGGGTAACGGCAGGGAACTTGGCAATTCCCGTATACTTTCTGTCAAATGTTGCTCTTGCAACAATTTCCGGCATATCAATAACTGCAACATATGCCTTTTCGCCTATTTCATAGATATCGGCAACTTCAGGATGAACCTCACCAAGATATCCAATTACAACTCCATCATAGATAATATTAGCCTGTCTTCCCGGATGAAGGAATGTCTTTCCTGCATTTGGATCATAAGCAATCTTACCTGTAAGGCCGGTTTTTTCAAGGAATTCCTCAACTACACCTTTCATTGTGAAGAAGTCGCCGTCACCGTAGAAACCAAGAGTAAACTGCATTCTCTCTTCCGGAAGCTCTGTGACAGGAAGTGCCTTTGGCAGGTAAATATTGCCAAGCTCATAAAGTCTTACATTCTTATTACGACGATTATAGTTAGTAGCAAGTGATGTAAGCATACCATTAAGAGAAATAGTTCTCATAATGCTGAAATCTTCTCCAAGAGGGTTGCTGATAACTACTGTTTTTCTAAGCTCATCATCAGCCGGCAAAAGAAGCTTATCAAATACCTTAGGACTCTCAAAAGAATATGTCATAGCCTGTGAAAATCCACAGAATTCAGCAACTTCCTTGGCAACATTTTCAACTCTCATCTTGAATGACAGCTTGCCTGCAGTTGCCTCGCCGCTTGGAAGTGTTGTAGGAATCTTATCATATCCGAAAAATCTTGCAACTTCCTCAGCTAAATCTGCCTTGCATTCAATATCCTGACGGAATGTAGGAACTACAATTTCGTTGGTTGTGGCATCATATTCC
>JBJENU010000183.1:0-2230 GCA_051880355.1 Lachnospiraceae bacterium
AGCTTGGTGCCGCCATATAAATTAATCGGGTTAACTGCCTTGTCTGTTGAAAGTGCAACCACCTTCTTAACTCCGCAGTCAAGGGCTGCATCAATTACATTCTGTGCCCCGTGAATATTGGTCTTAACAGCCTCCATAGGGTTGTACTCACATGTTGGAACCTGTTTCATTGCGGCTGCATGAATTACATAGTCCACTCCCTTAAACGCCCGTTTAAGTCTCTCCTTATCCCTGACATCGCCGATAAAGAAGCGAACCCGGCTCATATCAACCTTATCCTTGTATTCTGTCTGCATTACACTCTGCTTGAATTCATCTCTTGAATAAATAATAATCTTTTTAGGCTCATACCTCTCAAAAATCATCTCAAGAAACTTTTTGCCAAATGAACCCGTTCCACCTGTTATCAGTATAGTTTTGTTATTAAGCATATCTGCCGTACCTCCACAATTTACCTGTATTATTCACAAAAAACAACTAATGCCATTATACCATATCGGCATTTAAATGTCACTAAATTTTATCTTCTAGGATGTCTTTCCAGCTGCTCATTCAAAATAGGTAAAGCCTCTATTACCTTTTCAATTCCGTATTGATATGATTCCAGCATTTTTATTCCTGAACGGATAGCCTTAGTGCCGTTTTCGATTTCATTTTCGCTGTCCATTTTTTCGTCTAACACCGCATACTCCGTGAATCTGTTATGCAGTGCCGCTATATCCATAAGAGGTTCTTCCTGAATCCTGTACTGAATTTCATTAATTCTTTCAAACAGACGTTTGAATTCCGCAGTACCTGTTTTGCCCTTCCTCATAAGTTCTGCCAGCCTGTAATACTTGGTAATACCCTCCTTGATATCCTTGGATATATCATCAAGTGTGTCCTTAAATTTAAGAAAATCACCGTGTATTACTTCAAGCTGTTCTTCCGTAAATGTATCAGGTGCCGAATTAATCAATGTGCTAAAATCATATTCTCTTCCACATTCTCTTTCCAGTGCGTCCTTCAAATCGATGTTTTCTGCACCATGAATCATTGCACCGCCCTGGGTGGCATTCATAACTCTCAGGTCCTTATACCTGATAATCTGCTTTTCAAACCAGGTTCTGTACAGATTCAGATTGTCCTCTGTATATACCTTGCCGCCATAGTAGCCTTCAACCTCATAGTACTTATTCTTTTTGCTCTCATCCATTGCCGACACTTTTGAGTCCTCGTGAACACCCGATGCATAGTAAATTCCGTCTGCATATGCCAAATCCTGTCCAATGAGGATTATTTTCTTAAAGCCCAGATACTGTGCCAGCGAAAAGGCGTTATTAGCCACCGAACCTGATGTTTCAAGGGCAACCGTTGATTTTCCGTAGTTGGTAATATATTTTACACCCAGACTGTTGTCAGCAAAATAAAATTTTTTGCCTTCATGATAATCCCTGAACCACGTTACTGACTGAAGACACAGCACAAACGGCAATTTTTTTACACTGGGATGCGCAAACAGGCTGAGTGGTTTATGGGAATCAACCGTAATGGAAATATCCGGCATAATATCGTTTTTAAACAGCGGATTAAGTGCCGAGTCACAGGCGATTACAAATGCCTTATTTTTAAAGTTTTTAAGCTCAGTCACATTTTTATTAAGAGAAGGTCCCGCTGCAACAATTACTGCCGGTACTTCATCTTTGTCGACCGGTTCAAGGGCCTGTTTAAGTTCAACCAGAGTGCTGTGTTTTTCATATTCCCACAGGTTATTCATAAGGTTATCAAAAAATTCAAGAGAGAATTTCAGCTCTGTGTTACGACTGAAGGAAATAACTGACAATTCATTTTCACACACACTTCTTAACCATTCTGTTTTGTCCGGATAAACCTTATCATATCCGGGATGAATACAATAGCTTACTCTGACTCTGTTCTCGTATGTAAAATTACCTGCAAAATATTCATAAATATGTCCTGTATTGATACCTTCGCAGACAATAACGGTTCTGTTCCTAAAAAGCTTTTCCAGGTCAATTTTGTAAAGTGCTTTAATAAATATATTGACATCAGGCTCATATAGGATAACACAGCTGCTTTCAGGCAGTCTGTCAAGAAGTGCATTAAGATACACTCCGTTTCCAAGTCCCGCCATTACATATATCCAGTCTTTTTCAGGTTCAAACTGGCTGGCCCAGATTCGCGCCCCCTCTTCCTGATTATAACGGCTTGTGAAATACCATGGCCTGTC
>JBJENU010000184.1:0-2228 GCA_051880355.1 Lachnospiraceae bacterium
CGGACTTAACATTGGATGTTATTGAGCCTGCACCCATATGTGCCTTATAGCCCAGCACCGAGTCACCTACATAGTTGTAATGAGGCACCTGAACCTTGTCAAAAAGAATAACATTCTTAAGTTCAGTGGAATTACCCACAACTGCACCTTTGCCAACAATTGCACTGCCTCGTATAAAAGCACAGTGTCTTACCTCTGCTTCCTTATCTATGATGCATGGACCTGTAATACTTGCTGTCGGCGCAACTGTGGCGCTTTTGGCAATCCAAATATTTTCTCCCTTCAATTCATACTCTTCTTGGGGAAGTGATTTTCCAAGCCGGATAATATAATCCTTAATAAGAGGCAACACCTCCCACGGAAAAGTAAGGCCGTCAAATACAGGTGACGCAATACTTTTATCCAAATCAAAAAGATTTTTAATCTCTAAAGCTTCGTTCATTTTTCGCTCCTATTCCACAGTTACTGACTTTGCAAGGTTTCTTGGCTGGTCAACATCATTGCCCTTAAGCACTGATGTGTAATACGCAATAAGCTGTAATGGAACCGCTGCCACCATAGGCATAAGCACCTCGTCGCATTGCGGAAGCCTGATTACACAGTCATATGCCTCCCTGTCAACTTCAAGGCCTTCAGGGCAGATAAATACCACCATTGCACCTCTTGCCTTAACTTCCTTCATATTGGAAACAGTCTTCTCAATAAGACTGGTCTGGGTAGCCACTGCAATTACAGGCATTCCCTGGGTAATAAGGGAAATTGTTCCATGCTTTAATTCACCTGCCGCATAGGATTCAGAGTGAATATAAGAAATCTCCTTAAGCTTAAGAGAGCCTTCCATACTCAGGGCATAATCCAGCCCCCTGCCAATATACAGCAGACTGTCTGCATTAATAAGCCTTGCCGCTGTCTGCTGGCACACACTTTTTGCTTCAAGAACATTTTTAATTAAATCAGGTATCTCCTGCAATTTCTTAACATATGTCCTGCACTGGTCTACTGTGATTTTACCCTTGGCATGGGCAATCTGAAATGCAAGAAGGTACATTGCTGCCACCTGCACCGAATACGCCTTAGTGCTTGCAACAGAGATTTCAGGTCCCGCATTGGTATATAATACCATGTCAGCTTCTCTTGCAATTGACGAGCCTACTACATTAACTACTGCCAGAGTGTCAGCCCCAAGCTGTTTTGCCAGCTCCAGTGCTGCCTTGGTATCTGCTGTTTCGCCTGACTGGGAAATAACAATCATAAGGTCATCACAGGTAATAAGAGGGTCTCTGTATCTGAATTCTGAAGCAATGTCCACAATTACGGGAACCCTTGCCATTTTTTCAATTACGTACTTACCCACCATACCGGCATGCATTGCAGTGCCACAGGCAACCACGTATATATTCTTATATTTTCTTAATTTGTCAACTGTAAGACCGATATCATCAAAATCAGGCAGACCATTCTTCACATTAGGATTAATCGTCATTCTGACAGCATCAGGCTGCTCATGGATTTCCTTAAGCATAAAATGCTCATATCCGCCCTTTTCCGCAGCATCCACATCCCATGTAGCCGTAAACAGTTCCTTGACAACCGGCTCCTTATGGGAATTATATACTCTTACCCAGTCGCTGTTTACAACTGCAATTTCATCCTGTTCAATCAGATAATAATCTCTTGTATATTTAATAATTGCAGGAACATCCGAGGCAAGGAAATTCTCCCCCTCACCAACACCTATAATAAGTGGGCTATCCTTTCTCACCGCGAAAATACAGTCAGGGACATCCCTAAAAATAATTCCCAGAGCGTATGAGCCCTCAATTTCCCCAATAACCCTGGCTATTGTATCTATAGGGTCACCGCTGTAATAATAATCAAGAAGCTTTGCCACAACCTCTGTATCAGTTTCCGAATCAAAGCCATATCCCTGACCGGTAAGAAAGTCCTTAATCTGCTTATAGTTCTCAATTATTCCGTTGTGAACTATGGAAACTCTCTTATTGCCATGTGGGTGTGAATTAATGTCAGAGGGCTCACCATGAGTTGCCCAGCGGGTATGTCCAATACCGCAATGACCCTCAGGTCTTCCCTCCTGCTTAATCTTCTCACAGAGATTATCAAGCTTGCCCTTGCTTTTGACAACCTTAATTGTATCATTTTCAAAAACGGCAACTCCGGCTGAATCATATCCTCTGTATTCAAGCTTTCTAAGCGTATCTATCAATACT
>JBJENU010000185.1:0-2228 GCA_051880355.1 Lachnospiraceae bacterium
AAACCTAATGGGCTGTTGGTTTGCGGTGTCAGATTGCAAACCGGCAGCTCATTTTTGTTTCGATATTGTTAAATAATGATAAATATTTTAAAAAAGTACTGGTTACTTAGTCCAAAATGTGGTAAATTATACCTATAAGTTATTTTAGAAGATGTTAATAGGGAGGTTTAAAATGACAAAGAAAGCACTTTTAAGGAAAGGACTTAGTGTTGTACTGGCAGCGGCCATGGCTGTAACAACATTGGCGGTAATGCCGGAAAAGACTCATGCAGAGACAGTTGTGTTACAGGAGAATCCTCTTACGACTGTAGTGAAATCAGTTAATGTTGGCGGATGTACAGGCGGTGATTATACCCAGTGGAAGGATCATACGTTTGAAGTCAGAGGCGCAGGCAGCGGATTTGACAAGTCGTATGGCAAAGACAGCTATAATTATGTGTATTTTGATGTGCAGGGTAATGTGAATATGATAGCCGGTATTGTTCCTGATTCAGGCAATAAAACAGGAATGGCCGGTATTATAGGCAGAAATGGCATTGATGCACAGGATATTGCAGTGGGTGTTTATTATAATTATGAGACTGGTGCAATTTGTGCAGGAAGACATGGGGCAGAAGTAACTCTTGCCAGCATATCGTCACTTCCTCAGGATGGCATATACATCAAGTTGGAATTTTCTAAGGATAATGTATATTATACGGTGGCGAAGGATAGCTCTTTTACTGATATAATCTGCGATAGAAGCAGTATGGCAGTTTCAGGACTGGACATTGGCAGTGTGGGATTTTTTGCCACATCAGGCAATATCATTACGGTCAAGGATATTAATATTAAGGAAGAGTATACTGCTGCATCGGGAAATTCTGTTAAAAAGGTAGTTTATGATTCAACTACAGGTGAGTTGCTTCCTGTATTCTGGAACAGTAAGCAATTTAACGGCGAGTATGTTTCAACATTTACTTCCAAGGTGGACGGCAATAAGCTTTGTATTACTAATACGAAGGGCGATTCCAACGGAGATGTCAGAAAAGGACAAAACACAGACTACATACTTTTTCCGCAGATGAATCGTGACATTTCGATTTCTGCAGATATTACAATTAATTCAATTGACAGTGCCTATTCAAGACAGGGTGTGGCAATAGGTCAGTTCTGTGATATAGAAATGGCTGCTTCAAGTGGTATTTCCAATATGGTATGTTCTGTATTGCAGGTTACAAAAGATGGACAGACAACCCATAATTTTATTAATTCAAGCGGTTCTGCTGCAGCCAGCAGCCCTAAGGTATCTAATATTAATATCGCAGGTGGTACATATAATCTTACCTATGATAAAAACAGCGATGGTACTGCGACATTGACTACTAAGGACAGCTCAGGCAATGTATTAGGCAGTGGTGATGTGAACCTGAACAATGAGTATTCAGCACTTAGATCAGGTAAGTGGGTTCAGTTCGGTATTGCAATTGCAGCAGCGGATGCATCTGTAGCTAATGTTACTCTTACAGATGCTGATGGATGGATTCTTTATGACCAGAACGACTACTATATTACGAATAGTACTGCTCCACAGGTAACAGACGTTACAGGAAGCGTAACTGAAGATAATAAGGCAATTGTACTTGAATGGAATACATCACAGGGTTTGGGCAAGTATCAGTATGTGATAATGGTATCTGAAAATGACGGGGCCTACGCTCTTGTTGGCAAGGCTGATACCAATAAATATACATATGTTCCGTCAGCCAGCGGTAAATACACCTTTAAAGTATATGGTGTCACTGCTGAGAGTTCAAATGAGGCTCAGGCCGCAGTAAGCAAAACAGTATCCTTTGATGCAAGCGAAGCTCCTGTTGAGGAACCTAAAAATGGTCTTGTATATGACGAGGAAGCAGGCTGGCTCTACTATGTGAATGATGTTGTTGACAGGACTTTCGTCGGTTTGGTTGAAATGGACGGAGAGAAATGGTATGTGGCAGATGGTACAATTAATCAGGAATATGCAGGTCTTTTGTATTATGAGTCTGTATGGTACTATGTATCAGAAGGTAAGGTTGACACAAGCTATACCGGTTTTGCATATCACAGTGGTAACCGCTATTATGTAGTTAATGGTATGGTTGATTTCAGTGCTACAGGTCTTCGCCGTGATGGAGATGACTGGCTCTGCGTACGTGGCGGTAAATTTGATAATTCAACAGGTCTCATTCTCAATAGTGGAGATTTCT
>JBJENU010000186.1:0-2222 GCA_051880355.1 Lachnospiraceae bacterium
GGATGTTTATTGATATTTTTATGTCCATGGAGGACGAGATTTTTAAACAGCGTGCGGCAGACATCAATGATGTCCGTGTGCGTATGTTAAAAATACTTATGAACATTGAAGACTATGATTTAAGCAAGCTGCCGCCTGATACGGTGCTTATCACTCATGAACTGCCTCCGTCGGTTACTGCGGTAATGGATGTGGAGCATATTGCAGGTATTGTAACCGAGGTGGGAGGCCCTACTTCCCATGCGGCGATTCTTTCCCGTGCACTGGAGATACCTGCGGTGCTTAGTGTTAAGCAGGCACTTGCCACCATTAAAAATGGTGATGAAGTTATTGTGGATGGCAATTATGGAGAGGTTTTTGTTAATCCAAGCCATAAGACAAAGACAATATACGAAGATAAGATTCGCAAGTGCAATGAACGCAATGCCATGCTTAAAGAATTTGTGGGCAGGGAAACTGCCACAAAGGACGGAAGGAAAGTAGTGCTTGCGGCCAACATTGGCAATTCTGATGACGCCATACGTGCTATGGAGTGCGGGGCAGAAGGAGTGGGACTTTTCAGGACGGAATTTCTTTTTATGAACGGTTCCGGCCTTCCTACAGAGGATGAGCAGTTTGAAGCTTACAAAAAGGCTTTGATTGTCTGCAAGGATAAAGAAGTCATTATAAGAACACTTGATATCGGAGGAGACAAGGATATTCCGTATATGGGTCTTAGCAAAGAGGCTAATCCTTTCCTTGGCTACAGGGGAATAAGGTACTGCCTGGACAGAACTGATGTGTTTTACACACAGCTTAGGGCTTTACTCAGGGCCAGTGCCTTTGGCAAAATGAAGCTTATGATACCTATGGTCACTTCTATCAATGAAGTAAGAACATTTAAGCACCACATTAATTTTTTGATGGAGGAGTTAAGACTTAAGGAAATTCCTTTCGATGAAAATCTTAAGATTGGTGTAATGATTGAGACACCGGCGGCAGCAAGGATAGCAGATCTGATGGCAAAGGAAGTGGACTTTTTCAGCATAGGAACCAATGACCTGATTCAGTACACAATTGCCGTTGACCGCGGCAACGAAATGGTTTCTTACCTGTACACTCCCCTTCATCCGGCAGTCTTACGTTCAATAAAAAGCGTCATACAGGCCGGAAAAAAAGCCGGAATTACAGTTGGTATGTGCGGCGAGGCAGCGGCCGACACAAGAATGCTTCCTTTGCTTATAAGCTTTGGACTTGACGAATATTCAGTGACATCATCAAGTGTCCTTGAAACAAGAAAAAATATATCTGAGTGGTCTGTTGCCAAGGCAGATGAAGTTACTGCCAGAGTAATGGCAATGGATTCAGAGTTTGATATAGCAGACTACCTCAACGAGGTGGTAAGGAGTAGAGAATAAGAGGTGTATTATGTCTGACAGAGTATATGATGTGGAAGACACAATTGAAAAGGTAATACTTATCGGCGTTAAAACATACGATAGTGATGATACGGAAAGCTGCCTTCTGGAGCTGGGGGAACTGATTAAGACAGCAGGTGCCGTGGTTGTTGGAACTGTAATCCAGAACCGTGAAGCAGTGCACCCCGGAACTTATATCGGCAAAGGTAAAATTCAGGAAGTAAAGGACCTTGCCATTGAGGTTGGGGCAACAGGCGTTGTGTGCGATGATGAACTGTCTCCTGCCCAGCTTAAAAATCTTGAGGAGGAGCTGGATATCAAGATAATGGACAGAACCCTGGTAATACTTGATATTTTTGCAGGAAGGGCTCAGACCAACGAGGGTAAAATACAGGTAGAGCTGGCTCAGCTTAAGTACCGTCTGTCAAGGCTGGCAGGCCTGGGAAGCTCACTGTCAAGGCTGGGCGGCGGAATTGGTACAAGAGGTCCCGGCGAAAAGAAAATCGAGATGGACAGACGTCTTATCAGGGACAGGATTGCCCAGCTTGGAAAAGAACTTGACGATGTTAAAAGACACCGTGAGGTGGCAAGAGCCAGAAGAAGTGAGGAGGCAACTCCTGTGGTGGCTATTGTGGGCTATACCAATGCGGGTAAATCCACACTGCTTAATCATATGACAGATGCGGATGTACTGTCTGAGGATAAGCTTTTTGCAACGCTGGACCCGACAACAAGGGTGCTTGAGCTTGACAGCGGTCAGCAGGTACTTCTTACAGATACAGTTGGTTTCATAAGAAAGCTTCCCCATCATCTGATTGATGCATT
>JBJENU010000187.1:0-2215 GCA_051880355.1 Lachnospiraceae bacterium
GCTGCATTTGTAAGTGAGGGCAGAATCTTGGGGCTGATACCTAAGATGTTTATACCTAATTACAATGAATTTTATGAAGTGAGACATTTTGCAGCAGGCTTTGGCAGGGCGGTAGATGTTAAGATTGGAGGTCAGACAGTTAAGTTTGGCTCGGATATTTTGTTTAGATGCACCAATATGAAGGATGTTGTCATCGGCGCTGAGATTTGCGAGGATTTATGGACACCTATGCCGCCAAGCATCAGACATGCCATGAATGGAGCAACTATTCTTGTAAACTGTTCGGCAAGTAATGAAACTGTAAGTAAGGATGCATACAGAAGAGAGCTTGTAAGCGGACAGTCGGCAAGACTTGTAAGTGCTTATGTGTATGCAAGTGCAGGCGAAGGCGAGTCAACACAGGACCTGGTGTTCTCAGGACATAACATTATTGCGGAGAATGGCACGGTGCTTTCAGAAAGCAGAAGGTTTACCAATGAGGCCGTATATGCAGACATTGATTTGGCTAAGCTTACAGTAGAGAGAAGAAGAATGAATACCTTTGGGTTTGAACCAAATAGTGAGTATACTTTTGTTGATTTTCAGGCAAATGTATGTGACCTTGATTTGATAAGGCATTATGCACCGACTCCTTTTGTACCTGCCAATGAGCAACTTCGTGCACACCGATGTGAGACTATTCTGTCAATTCAGAGTATGGGACTTAAAAAGAGGCTTGTGCACACAGGCTGTAAGTGCGCGGTAATAGGTATATCAGGCGGCCTTGATTCTACTCTGGCACTTCTTGTGACTGCAAAAGCTTTTGACCTGGCAGGCATTGACCGGAAGGGAATTATTGCAGTGACCATGCCGGGTTTTGGCACAACAGACAGAACTTATCAGAATGCTGTTAAACTTACACACAGACTTAAAGCAACATTAAGAGAGGTTGATATTAAGGAAGCAGTTACACTGCATTTTAAAGATATAGGACACGATATTAATGTCCATAATGTAACATACGAGAATGGTCAGGCAAGAGAGCGTACCCAGATTCTTATGGATATTGCCAATAAGGAAGGCGGTATGGTTATAGGTACCGGTGATATGTCAGAACTTGCACTGGGATGGGCAACCTACAACGGAGACCATATGTCAATGTATGGCGTCAATGCTTCGGTGCCTAAGACTCTGGTTCGCCATGTTGTAAGGTATTATGCTGATACATGCAAAGATGAGGAATTGAACAGAATTCTGCTTGATGTGCTTGATACGCCTGTAAGTCCTGAATTGCTGCCGCCTGAAGATGACGGCACAATTGCCCAGAAGACAGAAGATTTGGTGGGACCGTATGAACTGCACGATTTCTTTATGTATCATATATTAAGATTTGGAGTATCACCTAAAAAGTTATACAGGATTGCCGGAATTGCTTTTGAAGGAATGTATGATGATGAGACTATTTTAAAGTGGGAAAAGGTATTCTACAGGAGATTTTTTGCCCAGCAGTTCAAGCGTTCCTGCCTTCCGGACGGCCCTAAGGTTGGTAGTGTTGCAGTTTCGCCGAGAGGCGATTTGCGTATGCCTAGCGATGCCTGCGGGGCACTGTGGCTGGCAGAATTGGAGAATATGTAAATGTTTGGTTATGTAAAAGTTAACAAGCCTGAATTGAAAATCCGGGAGTTTGACCGTTATAAGTCCTATTATTGCGGATTATGCCATGTTCTTAAAAAAGAATATGGTTTATCCGGACAGATTTCCCTTAACTACGATATTACCTTTCTGGTAATTGTTCTGTCAGCACTCTATGAGTGTGAGGACAAGGTTGTTATGGGAAGATGTAAAACTCATCCTGTCAGGAAAATTCCTAAACGAACCAATGAGATAACAGAATATGCAGCGGCAATGAATGTTCTTCTGACTTATTATCACCTTGATGATAACTGGAAGGATGAGAAGGATATTAAAAGCCTTGCCTACAGGGAAATAATCCGCCGCGGGGCAGTTAAGGCTGCCGGAAGTTATCCAAAACAGGCTTCAGTTATAAAGAGGCAGCTTAAGAAATTAACCGTACTTGAGAAGAAGGGCTGTACTAACATTGATGAATTAGCCTCATGCTTTGGAAAAATGATGGGAGAGATGTTTGCATACAGGCAGGATGTGTTTGCAGAGCATCTGAAGGATTTTGGCTTTTATCTTGGCAAATTTATATATATAATGGATGCCTATGATGATG
>JBJENU010000188.1:0-2211 GCA_051880355.1 Lachnospiraceae bacterium
GCCCTGCAAGCTGCATAAAAGGAATCAGCACGGTTGCAAAAAGGAACGCAGGTGCGCCCACAATGAAGCCCAGAAGATAATCCTTGGTAAGTCCGTAGATTTCTCCTGAATTGCCTGCACCCAGCAAAGTACTTATCGGTCCCCGAAACAGAATTACCGCAACAACGCCAACCAGAGAAACTATCACTGAAACAGCCACTGCAATTGAATAATATGAGTTGGTTTCCTCCTTATTGCCGCTGCCTATTGCTTTACTGCACAGCACCTGGGCACCGGCTGACAGCATACTGCCTATTGCGGCAAAGGACAGCAGAAGCGGGTTCGACAGACCATAGGCTGCCATTGCATCCACTCCCAGGAAACGGCCAATCATAATACTGTCAATCATCAGACACAACAGGACTGTCATTGCCGATATAATCTGGGCAACAGCCATTGACTTAAACATTTTTTTAATCATATAAATCACCTACTAAATATTTAACTGCAATAGTCACCCCTGACTCTATTATTTAGGTTTCTTCCTCCAGCAACGAAAACGTGTCAACACAAAAATGCAGGTTGTGCTTAACACTCATGACAACTGCAAAAATCACCAGCAATACCATTATGTCCCCTGCAATAAAGCAGAACCATACCCCTGTAAGTCCAAAAAACATACTCAGGACAGATGCCGCCAATGCCGGACACACATAGTTCTGCAGGGCGGAAAGCACACATGTAAGGGTAAGTCTTCCCGTTCCCTGATAAAAATGCTTAAATGCTGAATTAATGGCACTGATAATAAGTGATATTACAAAAAGCCGGCATCCCGAAACAGCCATTGTAACAGCAGTTTCATTGTCCGCAAGAAACAGTTTCACAATCGCCGGTGCTGCAATAAGTATTACCACCATCACAACTGCATCAACTATAACCGCATATTTCAGGGAAATTTTAAGCAGTTCTCTTAATGATTTTCTGTCATTGGTGCTGTAAAATATTCCTGTAAGCATGAGAGTTACGCCTGCCAGACCTCCGCTGAACGCATAACAGATATTAACTATCGTTCCGATTACAGAATATGCCGCAACTGCAACATTGCCTGAAACCTCCAGAAGAATCTTATTCATGGTAAAGGCAAGCAAAACCGTACTTATCATATTGATAATCGTGGGAATACCGGCTTTTAACATCTCTATGCACTTTTTCAGGCTTACCAGCTTAACTGAAAATCTGAATCTGCAATCCTTTTTGAAGAAGTATGTAATACCCACGGCAAAAGCCAGATAATAGCTGATGCTTGATGCAATTCCCATGCCAAGCATACCACCGTGAAACACAAAGACATTAAGCAAATCAAGAATAATATCTGCCACTGTCATCGTTCCTACAGCTATAACAAGCCTTGCCTGTTCTCCTGCCAGCTGCATAAACGGCACAAGCACCGTAGAAAACAGAAATGCCGGTGCACCGATAATAAAGCCAAGCATATAATCCTTGGTAAGACTATAAACTCTGCCTGTAGTCCCTGCTCCCAGAATGGTACTGAGCGGTCCTCTGAACAATCCCACACCAATTACTCCAACCAGTGACACCGCTACAGACACAACTACTGCTATTGAATAATAGGAATTGGTCTCCCTGTGGTCACCATTTCCAATTGACTTACTGCATAGAACCTGAGTTCCGGCCGAAATCATACTGCCTATTGCGGCAAATGCCAGTAAAAGCGGATTCGACAGACCATAGGCTGCCATTGCATCTACGCCTAAAAAACGACCAATCATAATGCTGTCAATCATCAGACATAGAAGAACTGTCATCTGCGATACAATCTGCGCCACTGCCATAGAGGCAAAACGCTTTCTTACAGACCTGTTATCACCCATATTTTACAAAAAGCCCCTTCATTTACTATAATCAAAGAATAACATATTTTATGCATATAGTCAATTTATGTCCATCGTGAAATGTACCATGCAATTCCTGACCAATTTGAAAATGGACCGGCTCGGCAGGCACAGGTGTCTCCTGCTTTATTTTTTCTGCCGGTAGGATTATAGCATTTTTTTGTTAAATATTGCAATACCGGATACAAAACTTATGATTATCACAGCAACACTGACAATTATGGCCGGGACATAATCTCCCACTGTATCGGCAGTCATAGCCAGAGCTAGCTTTGTCGGAAGATATCTTCCGATTTTTTCATACATTGATACCAGAACC
>JBJENU010000189.1:0-2206 GCA_051880355.1 Lachnospiraceae bacterium
CTGACAAAATCCAGTTGTAGGGAATAAGGGAAAGAATTACGCCTGAAGAAGCTGCTATACCCTTGCCACCCTTAAATTTGAGATAAAATGGGAAATTGTGACCTAATACAGTGCCTAAACCTCCATACATTACAAACACAAAAACCTCACCTTCACCAAAGCTTCTGCCAAAAATCAGTCTGATGACAATGCCTGTGGCAACTGCCTTTAAACAGTCAACAATATATGTGATAACTCCGGCTTTTTTGCCCATTGTACGCATTACATTAGTTGTACCTGCATTGCCGCTTCCATGCTCTCTTATATCAATGTGATTAAACTTGCCCAGCCAGTAACCTGCCTGAAAAATTGCACCAAACAAATATCCGATAACTACAGAAATTATTCGTTCTAACATTATTGTTCCTTTTCCTTTCTCTCTCTTGTAATAAAGTGAAGTGCAGTTCCCTTGAAGCCAAAAGCCTCTCTGATTTTATTTTCCAGATATCTTGTGTATGAGAAATGCATCAATTCCTTGTCATTAACAAAAATCACAAATGTAGGCGGCTTAATTGATACCTGTGTTGCATAATAAATCTTAAGCCTTCTGCCTTTATCAGATGGCGGCTGCTGCATAGCAATCGCCTCCATTATAATTTCGTTAAGCACACCTGTCTGAATACGCAGTGTCTGGTTTTCAAGGACCATATCAATCATATCGTACAGTTTAACAAGTCTCTGTCCCGTAAGTGCCGAAACAAACATTATCTCTGCATATGGTATGAAAGAAAGTACGTCTCTTATATTGCGGGTATGCTCATAAATTGTTTTGTCATTCTTTTCAACTGCATCCCATTTATTGACACAGATAATAATACCCTTGCCACGTTCATGGGCGATTCCTGCAATTTTGGCATCCTGCTCTGTAACGCCCTGGGTACCATCAATAACCACAACAACAATATCTGCACGTTCAACAGCAGAAACGGTTCTTATGATACTGTAACGTTCAATATCCTCATTAACCTTATTTTTGCGGCGAAGACCTGCCGTATCAATAAATATATACTCCTTGCCGTTATACTTAACCGGTGTATCAACTGCATCTCTTGTGGTGCCTGCAATATTGGAAACTATAAGTCTGTCCTCGCCGATAAGTCTGTTGACAATTGAAGATTTACCTACGTTAGGCTTGCCCACGATGGCGATTCTTGGTCGTTCATCTTCTTCATCATCAAAAGCATCATCACCAAAATGCTTTATAACCTCATCAAGCATTTCGCCGAAGCCAAGCTTTGATGATGCACAAATCGGCATAGGGTCACCAAGGCCAAGATTATAGAATTCATACACATCAGGCATCATTTTTTCAAAATTGTCGACCTTGTTGACTGCCAGAACAACCGGCTTGCCTGAACGTCTAAGCATATCGGCCACCTTTGAATCAGCATCCACAAGGCCCTGTCTTACATCTGTTAAAAAAATAATAACATCTGCCGTATCAATGGCAATCTGTGCCTGCTGTCTCATCTGGGAGATAATAACATCCTTGCTTTCCGGTTCAATACCGCCTGTATCAATCAAAGTAAAATTGCTGCTAAGCCAGGTTACATCGGCATAAATTCTATCTCTTGTAACTCCCGGCGTATCCTTGACAATTGATATCTGTTGTCCTGCCAATGCGTTAAACAATGTAGATTTGCCCACATTAGGTCTACCGACAATGGCAACTATAGGTTTACTCATTTTTTCCTCCAAATTATAAACAAAATATTAAATCTCACAAAAATACTATTATATATTACCAATAAAATTGATTTTTGTAAAGTTATATGGTATGATTTATTTATGATTTTTTCAAAATTTAAGATTAATAATAAAGAAGGTAAGATTATGAAAAGAAAATTTATTACATTTATGACTTCACTTGTACTATGTGTGACAATGATGTCCTCACTGTGCTTTGCTGCCGTGAAGGAATACACTTTCTCAGATTTAAACACCGCCGTTAACATTAACTCTGACTTGTTTGTTGTAACACGCGCAACAACATCCTCTGACCCGGCACTTAGTATACTTGGTGTCTCAATTGAAGAATTGCATGTTATGCTTGAGACCAATAATGTATATCTGGAAGCCTTTCCCGAAGACATGTCCTTTGAAATTGTGCTTGCAGGCGGTGAGGCACGTGATGACGCTAAGGATTTTTCCACACTCAGCGACGAGG
>JBJENU010000190.1:0-2200 GCA_051880355.1 Lachnospiraceae bacterium
TACTCCACTTTTATGCAAGCATAAGCGGAGTATTACCTTTTGACACTTTAATCTTTATAAAAATTTAATTGTACGTTGTATCAGATTTCTGTTATAATTAATATGACGGCCCGGGTATGTACTTAGGGGATTAAGGTTCATATCCGCAGAAATAAAAAATCGAACAAATATTTGGATTTTCTATTGACAAATGATGCGGAATGGTTTATATTATGATTAACACGAACAAATGTTCACGAATAGGAGAATGTATTTATGATTAATGAAGATAAGCAGAGAGCGTTGGAAGCAGCCATCTCTAACATTGAGAAGCAGTTTGGTAAGGGGTCTATAATGAAGCTTGGAGATTCAACTAAGAACCTGAACGTGGAGACTGTTCCGACAGGGTCTTTAAGTCTTGACCTTGCTTTGGGACTTGGAGGCGTTCCTAAGGGAAGAATTGTTGAGATATATGGACCGGAATCAAGCGGTAAGACAACAGTTGCGCTTCATATGGTTTCTGAAGTACAGAAGCGTGGAGGCGTTGCAGGATTTATTGATGCTGAGCATGCCCTTGATCCGGTTTACGCTAAGAATATAGGAGTTGATATTGATAATTTATATATTTCACAGCCGGACAGCGGTGAACAGGCACTTGATATTGCTGAGACCATGGTTCGTTCAGGAGCAGTTGACATTATAATCGTAGACTCTGTGGCGGCACTGGTTCCTAAGGCTGAGATAGACGGCGAGATGGGAGATTCTCATGTAGGTCTTCAGGCAAGACTTATGTCACAGGCTTTGAGAAAACTTACGCCTGTTGTAAGCAAGAGCAATTGTGTGGTAATTTTTATCAACCAGCTTAGAGAGAAGATTGGTGTTATGTTCGGTAATCCTGAGACAACTACAGGCGGACGCGCATTGAAGTTCTATGCATCAGTCCGTATGGATGTGAGAAGAATAGAGACACTTAAATCAGGTGGTGATGTTGTAGGTAACAGGACTAAGGTCAAGATCGTCAAGAATAAGGTGGCACCTCCATTTAAGGAAGCCGAATTTGACATTATGTTTGGTCAGGGTATTTCCAGAGAGGGAGATATTCTTGATCTGGCAACTGAATGTGGAATAGTTGTTAAGAGCGGTGCATGGTTTGCTTACAATGATGCCAAGATTGGTCAGGGCAGGGAGAATGCCAAGGCATTCCTTAAAGAGAATCCGCAGATACTTGATGAGATTGAAGCCAAGGTAAGAGCACATTATCTGGCATCAGAAGCACCGTCAGAAGAGCCGGAAGATGACAAGCCTGCCAGAACAGCCAAGAAGGAAAAATAATATATGGACGGCTATGAGATTACTGAATGTGTACCCAGTGGCAAGACAAGGCACAGAGTTACCCTTGATGGAGAATATACTTTTCAGTTGTATAATAATGAGGTTAGGAAGTATCACATACAGTCAGGTGAGATTCTGTCCAAGGAGCTTCTTTTCGAGATACAGGATATATTATACAAGCGGGGACTGAGCAGATGTTTACACCTTATTAAGGACAGGGATTATACATATGCAGCAATTGTAAGTAAGTTAAGGGACGGAGACTATCCCGGTGACATAATTGATAAAGTGTGTGCCAGGTTGGTGGAGGAAGGCTTTATTAATGATGGACGGTATGCCAGGAATTATGTCATTGCCAATATGAACACCAAGAGCAGGAAACAGATGGCGTATGGACTGATGTCTAAGGGAATAAGCGCAGAACTGATAGAAGAAGCGTTTGATGACCTTGATGAGTTGTATGGAAATGATACGGAAGTAGAGAATGTCATGAAGCTTCTTACAAAGAAGCTTGGAAATAAGGATATAACTGTTCTGGACTATGAAGCCCGCATGAAAATATTTGCATATGCAGGTCGCAAGGGGTACGGGTATGAAGTTATTAAGAAGGCCTGGGATAGTTTGCACATTTAATGAAAAAATAGACAACTTTACTTGACAATTTTGTGAAAAACATATACAATAAGAATGTTGTATTTGTACAATGAAAATTAAATAAGGAGGTGATCCTGTGCCAGAATTTGTACCAGTACTCATCGCCGTTGTAGTCACACTTATTGTTGTTGCTCCGCTTACATGGCTGATTGCCAGAACTTACCAGAAGAAGGTTGTTGATTCCAAGCTTGGAAGTGCTGACCAGAGAGCCAAGGAGATTATTGATAACGCAACA
>JBJENU010000191.1:0-2186 GCA_051880355.1 Lachnospiraceae bacterium
GAAGAGGTATTCAGGTTTACATTGGCAGTGAGACGCCTGTCCAGACAATGAAGGATTGCAGCGTTGTGACGGCAACCTATGAATTGGCGGAGGGTGTTAAGGGAACTATAGGAATTATAGGACCTAAACGTATGGATTATGCCAAAGTGGTGGATTCTCTTGATGCCATCAAAAATCAGCTTGATGCTGTATTCAAAAAGAAATGATATTTAGGAAGGAAGGGTAGTGTTGAGCAAGGAAGAAAAGGATTTAAAAGAAACAGTTGAAGAAGTAACCGATGAAGCGGCCGTAAAAGATGCAGAAGAGAATGTATCAGAAGAAAATGCCGAGGCTGCCAAAGAGGAACCTGCCAAAAAGGAAGATGATAATGCAAAGAAGGATCCCAAGGATCAGTTGATAGAGGAACTTCAGGATAAGAACAAGCGCCAGATGGCTGAGTTTGTTAATTTCCGTAACAGAACAGAAAAAGAGATGGCTGCCAGATATGAGATAGGCGCCAGAGATGTAGTCGAAAAAATTCTGCCTGTGGTTGATAACTTTGAAAGAGGCTTTGCAAGTCTTACAGAAGAAGAACTTAATCAGCCGTTTGCAGCCGGAATGGATAAAATCTTCAAGCAGCTTTTAAAAACACTTGAGGATATGGATGTCAAGGCCATTGAAGCTGTCGGACAGGAATTTGATCCAAATCTTCACAATGCGGTAATGCATGTTGAAGATGAATCTGCGGGCGAAGGAGTAATCATTGAGGAATTCCAGAAGGGTTACACCTACCGCGGCAATGTTGTCAGACACAGCATGGTAAAAGTTGCTAATTAATTATTTTTTAATAAATTGATGGAGGACATTATTATGAGTAAGATTATTGGTATCGACTTAGGTACAACAAATTCATGCGTAGCAGTTATGGAGGGTGGTAAGCCTTCTGTTATTGCTAATACAGAGGGTATCAGAACAACCCCTTCTGTAGTTGCATTTACAAAAACAGGAGAAAGACTTGTAGGTGACCCGGCTAAGCGTCAGGCAGTTACCAATGCAGACAAGACAATTTCATCTATCAAGAGACATATGGGTACAGATTACAAGGTAACCATTGATGACAAGAAGTATTCACCACAGGAAATCTCTGCTATGATTCTTCAGAAGTTAAAAGCAGATGCAGAAAGCTACCTTGGTGAAAAGGTAACAGAGGCAGTTATCACAGTTCCTGCTTATTTTAACGACGCACAGCGTCAGGCAACCAAGGATGCCGGTAAGATTGCAGGTCTTGATGTTAAGAGAATCATCAACGAGCCTACAGCAGCAGCCCTTGCTTATGGTCTTGACAACGAACAGGAACAGAAGATTATGGTATACGACCTTGGCGGCGGTACATTCGATGTATCTATTATCGAGATTGGTGACGGTGTTATTGAAGTTCTTGCCACAAACGGTGATAACCACCTTGGCGGCGACGATTTCGACCAGAAGATTACAGATTATATGTTAGCCGAGTTCAAGAAGGCAGAAGGAGTTGACCTGTCAACAGACAAGATGGCACTTCAGAGACTTAAGGAAGCCGCAGAAAAGGCTAAAAAAGAGCTTTCTTCAGCTATGACAACTAACATCAACCTTCCGTTCATCACAGCAACGGCTGAAGGTCCTAAGCATTTTGATATGAACCTTACAAGAGCTAAGTTTGATGAACTCACACATGACCTGGTAGAAAGAACTGTAATTCCTGTACAGAATGCTTTAAAGGATGCAGGCCTTAATGCTTCAGAGCTTTCTAAGGTCCTTCTTGTTGGTGGTTCTACAAGAATCCCTGCAGTACAGGATAAGGTTAAACAGCTGACAGGTAAGGAGCCTAACAAGAGCCTTAACCCTGATGAATGTGTTGCCATCGGTGCATCTATTCAGGGCGGTAAGCTTGCAGGTGATGCAGGTGCAGGCGAAATCCTTCTTCTTGATGTAACTCCGCTTTCACTTTCAATCGAGACAATGGGCGGTATTGCTACAAGACTTATTGAGAGAAATACAACAATTCCAACAAAGAAGAGCCAGGTATTCTCTACAGCAGCAGATAACCAGACAGCCGTTGATATTAACGTAGTACAGGGTGAGAGACAGTTCGCCCGTGATAATAAGTCACTTGGACAGTTCAGACTTGATGGTATTCCACCAGCAAGAAGAGGCGTTCCACAGATTGA
>JBJENU010000192.1:0-2185 GCA_051880355.1 Lachnospiraceae bacterium
TATCCTTAAAGGTAATTCCGGCTTCCAAGGCTTCTCTTTTAAGCCCGTAAATATCCGTATTGTAACCCTTATAGCCCTCATCTGTCCTCACAAGTGTATTGACTGCACCAATTTTAGCCGCCAGCTCATCAATCTCACACAGGCTGTCAATTACCTCCTGCTTATGCGGCACAGTCACATTCATGCCAAGAACATTAAGCTCAAAGGCACCTTTTACAGCTGTGTCAACCCTGCCCTTCTCAACCTTAAAAGTTGTATAGACCATATCAAGTTCCATAAGCTCTGCCAGCGTATTATGTATAAGTGGTGAAATCGAGTGTTCAACAGGATTGCCAATTAATCCGCACACTCTTGTTGTTCCTTTAATTTCCATTGCAAGTACCACCTGATTTTTTGTAAAAATATAAGACTATCTTCTCAAGATAACGCTTAAGGACTATCTGGGGCTCTTCCTTTGAATCAAGCTGATTGACAAGTATTGAGTAAATACCGCTCATATTGGCACCTAACACATCTGTAAAAAGCTGGTCGCCTACAAAAAATGTATTCTTCCTTGATGTGCCCATACGCTTCATAGCCTTAATGTAGCTTCCTGTTGCCGGCTTACCTGCTTTCCAGATAAAATCACTCTTAACCGCTTTTGCAAAAGGCTCAACCCGCTCCCTGCCATTGTTAGATATCAGGCATGTGTTAAAGCCCATCATGTGAAGTCTGTCAAACAGTGCCACAGCTTCATCATTGGCCGGTGCACCATGGAAAACCAGGGTATTATCTATGTCAAAAATAATTCCCTTGTATCCATTGTCTTTCATATAGCCATAATCAATATCATAAGCACATGACACCCATTCCTTAGGATATAAAAAATTCATTGTAAACCTCACTATTTAAGGAACTGCTTAAGTTCTGCCATAAACGTATTAACGTCCTTAAATTCCCTGTAAACAGAAGCAAAACGTACATACGCAACAGCATCTATATCCTTAAGCTTGTCCATTACAAGCTCGCCAATCTGTGTCGTCGAAACCTCCTTGTCTCCAAGGTTGTAAACATTTGTCTCAATCTCATCAACAACCTTTTCCATCTCAACGGCAGCAACAGGTCTCTTGTAACATGCCCTGACAATGCCTGCAAGAATCTTTTTCCTGTCAAAGGGTTCACGCTTGCCATCCTTTTTAACCACAATAAGAGGAATTGTCTCAACATTCTCATATGTTGTAAAGCGCTTGCCACACTCATCGCACTGTCTTCTTCTCCTGATTGCGCCTTCTTCTGTTGGTCTTGAATCAATAACTCTTGAGTTTTCCTTGCCACAATATGGACACTTCATCCGAACCTCCAATGGCTTATATTCTGCAAAACGCAGTACACCATATATGCTATATTATACGATATTTACAATCACAGGTCAACTTTTTAAAAACATTTTTGTGTAATTCTTTCCAGACACACATCCACCAGCACTGCATCGGGTCCGACACCCACCACACATTTAAAAGGAATCACATACTCAATATCCCTTCCAAAACAGCCCAGAAGCCTTGCCGGGCCCGGTACAATCAGTGCCTTGACGCAGCCCGACACCATATCAAAATCCACATCACACACAATCCCCAGAATTCTGCAATCCTTGGTATTAATAACCTCTTTACAACGCAAGTCACAAATCCTCATACATTACCGCCCTTTTGATGCGCTAATATATAGTATGCTTTTTCAAATTTATGGTGCTATTGTGACAGATAATTTCTCATGGATTTTAGGGCACACTTTTCAAGGCGGCTTACCTGTGCCTGGGATATACCTACCTCTTTTGCCACCTCCATCTGGGTTTTCCCTTCAAAAAAACGCATTTTTATAATCTTTTTCTGCCTTGCCGTCAATTTGTCCATGGCATCCTGCAGTGCAATTGACTGAACCCATTTTTCTTCTTTATTTTTTTTATCACTAACCTGGTCCATCACATAAAGCGTATCACCGCCCTCCGAATAAACAGGCTCATACAACGAAACCGGACTCTGGATTGCATCCAGTGCCATTACCACGTCCTCCCTTGCAACACCTATTTCCGAGGCAATTTCAGCGATTGTAGGCTCTTTCTGCTTTGTTTTGACAATATTATCCCTGGCATAAATTGCCTTATATGCCGTATCCTTCAACGAGCGGCTCACCCTCACCGGATTAG
>JBJENU010000193.1:0-9625 GCA_051880355.1 Lachnospiraceae bacterium
AATTAGTTGAGATTGTGAAAGAAAAGGCAAAATATTACAATGTTAAGCCGGTGGTCTTTACCTTTGACGGACTGCCTGAGAGTATTGTGCCCAAAGATAAGCAGAGATTTTTAACCCTGTCTTATGAGCGGGAGAAGATTTTTGAAGAACTTGGTGTGGAGGTTCTCATTGAGTACCCATTTACCGACAGCTTTATGCATATGGAGCCGGAGGTTTTTATTGATGAGATTCTTGTGCACAGGCTAAAGGCAAGAGTTGTTGTTGTAGGTGATGACTACCGTTTTGGCAACAGGCGCCGTGGAGATGTGAATATGCTTGTCAATATGGCACCGGTTTATGGATATGAAGCTATTGTAATTAAAAAAGAGCGTTTTGAGGACAGGGAGATAAGCTCAACCTACGTGCGTGAGGAACTGGCTGTGGGTCATATGGAGACAGTCAATATGCTTCTTAAGCGGCCTTTTTCAATAACGGGCAAGGTAGTGAGCGGCAATCAGCTGGGAAGAACACTGGAAATCCCGACAGTTAATGTTATTCCCGACAGTCACAAGATTCTGCCGCCATACGGAGTTTATACTTCACAGATAATTGTTGACGGAAACTGCTATAATGGGGTGTCTAATCTTGGAGTTAAGCCAACTGTAAGTGACGATGGCACAGTTAATCTTGAAAGCTTTATTTTTGATTTTGACGGAGACCTGTATGGTAAGGAAATAGAAGTATTTCTCAAGCATTTTCAGCGCCCGGAGATGAAGTTTAAGTCAATTGAAGACCTGGTTAAGCAGATGAATTCAGATATTGAATTTGCAAAGGCTTTTGCACTATAAATATGGGAGTAACTAATGATGAATGTATTATATACGGCACTGTTTCTGGTGTCTTTCATACTTCTTGTTATACTTATTTCTGTTTTCAAACATAGGATATCAATATATTACATATTACTTTTTATGAGTGTACTTGTGACCAATTTTGGCTATATGCAGCTGGTTTCTGCACAGAATCTGGGAATGGCTGTTTATGCCAACCAGACCGTCTATCTGGGAGCAAGTTTTTCACCGTTTTTTCTGTTAATGTGTCTTTCCGATTTGTGTAAGATGAAACTCAGAAGAATGTTTCAGGTATTTTTTCTTTTGTGGGGATGGCTGATTTTCCTTTTTACATCAACTATCGGCCGGCTGCCATGGTATTATAAGAGCGTGGCATTCTCAAGAGAAGACGGAATAAGCAGCCTGGTAAAAGAATATGGTCCGGCACATATTTTATATCCGCTTTATCTGTATGTAATAATTATAATTTGCGTAGTTATTATTGTCAGGGCAATTTTGACAAAGAAGGATGTATCATATTTCACAAGTATTCTTTTACTTTTTGGTATGGTTATGCTGGTAACTGTATATACAGCGGAGAGAGCTGTTGGAATAAAAATGCCGATTTTGCCGGTTGCCTATGTAATTGCTCTGTTTGCCATGCTTTTTATGCTGAAACGTATAAGCCTGTACGCTGTTGCTGAAATTTCGGCAGAGTCTATGGCTGAAAATCTGGAATACGGTTTTGTGCTTTGGGATTCCCGGGGAAAATATCTTGGAAGTGATGATACTGCCAAGGAGTGGTTTCCTGAATTGAAGGATTTAAGGATAGAAGGAATCATAAAGTCGGAGGATACAGAATTCTTGAAACAGGCCGGCAACTGGATAAGAAATCAGGGCAATGATGAAGATGTCCATTTTATGTGCGGCAAGGTTATTGTGGCAGCTACCCACAGGATTCTGCGTGTTAAAAAGAAGAAAATAATACATTGTGTGTATTTAAGAGACGACACAAAGCAGCAGGAGTACACACGGCTTGTAGAAAAATATAATGAGAATCTGGAGCATGATGTTAATGTTAAGACCGAGAAAATCCGCAATATGCAGGATGATATTATCATCAGTATGGCCAGCATTGTTGAAAACAGAGACAGTAACACCGGAGGCCATACTGCGAGAACCAGCGATGTAGTTAGGATATTTGTCAACCACCTGCTGGATAAAAAGGTATATGATACTCTTACACCTGAAACTGCCAGATGTATTATTAAGGCCGCACCATTGCATGATTTCGGTAAGATTGCAATTGCCGATGTGGTTCTTAATAAACCGGGTAAATTTACAGAAGAAGAGTATAATGAGATGAAGAAGCATTCAGCAAAGGGCGCAGTAATAGTGGAGAGAATACTTCAGAATTCAGATGATGAGGCATTTAAGAAGATTGCGGTTAATATAGCTCATTATCACCATGAAAAATGGAATGGGAAAGGATATCCGGAGGGCTTAAGCGGTGAGGCCATACCGTTTGAGGCCAGAATAATGGCACTGGCAGATGTTTTCGATGCACTGGTAAGTAAACGTGTTTACAAAGAGAGCCTTGGATATGATGAAGCTTTTTCAATTATCGAGGAATCATGCGCAAGCCATTTTGACCCGCTTTTGTGCAGGGAATTTCTTGAATGCAGGCAAGAACTGGAAGAATTGTATAACTCGTACAAAGATTAGGAAAGGGCAGTCGTTTTGGCTGCCTTTTTTCTGTCTAAAATACCTTTTTTTTACATAAACCTGCAAGATAAGTTCGTAATAATTCTTTGTCATTATCGGATAAATTACGATAATATTCTATAATCTGTGTTTCTTTTGCGTTTAATTCAATTCTGTGACCTGAAGTTGATATATCTTTGGTGTCATCAAAAAATTCGCTTAATGTCAAACCCAGCCCATTACAGATTTTTTTTAGAGTAGGTATGGAAGGCTGTGTGTTGCGGTTCATCATATTGTTCAGGTTGGAGTAAGCGATATCAGATTCCTTTGCCAGTCTGTACATAGTCCAATTTTTATCATTACACAGTTGCCGGACCTTGTCCAGAATGTCATTTTCAGAAGAGTACAATATAAACACCTCCTTATTTTCTAAAGATATAATTATTTTAACCGTTTATTGACTATCTATGAAGATACGAAAATGAGTTATAATTGTTGACAAAAATAACTCAAGTGAGTTATAATTACCATACGATGTATAAAATACGAAGGGTGGTATACACATGAAGATAAAGATTGCTTTTGCAGACAGGGACAAAAATTACTTAAATAAGCTTGTAGCAACATTTGTCAACAAGTATTCCGATAAGCTGGAGGTATATTCTTTCACAGAAATTTCCAATTTGATGGAAGTTATTGGTGAAATCAAGCTGGATGTTATCCTTGCATCAGATGCTTTTGAAATCGATTTCTCTAAGATACCGGCAAAGTGTGCATTTGCATATTTCGTAGATGGAATAGATATAAAGACAGTCAATAAACAGCGGGCTATATGCAAATTTCAGAAAATTGAACTGATGTATAAGCAGATTTTAAGTATATATTCTGAAAATGCAGGAAATTTGTCAAGTGCTGCTATTAACGAAGGTGGAACAAATATTATTGTATTCTCATCACCTTGCGGCGGCGTTGGTACGTCAATTATGGCTGCCGCTTGTGCAGTCCACTATGCAATGATGGGAAAGAAGGTAATCTACTTAAATTTTGAAAATTATGGTTCTTCTGATTTATATTTTGCATCAATAGGGGATGCAGATATGAGTGATCTTATTTTCGCCATTAAGAGTAAAAAGACAAACCTGTCAATCAAGTTTGAAAGCTGTGTACGGCAGGATAAAAGTGGCGTTTTCTATTATTCACCGTCAAAAGTAGCTTTGGATATGTTGGAGTTTAGCAATGAGGAACGTATGCAGTTGCTTTCAGAGATTAATTTTTCCGGCACATACGATTACATTATTGTTGATTCAAGATTCAGGCTGGATAAGCTGGACTTATTTAATATGGCCACAAGAATAGTACTTGTGGGTGACGGCTCTGAAACCTCTAATACTAAGATATCAAGGGCATATACAGCAGTGCAGTTTCTTGAAGATAAGAAAGATTTGAATCTTACGGGCAAAATGCGTCTCATTTATAACAAATTCAGTAATAAAACAAGCAGACAGTTGGAAATAGCTGACTTAAAGTTCATAGGTGGTTCTCCCCGTTTTGAACATGCAACAGAAAGACAGGTCCTTGAGGAATTGTCTAAAAAACAGATGTTTGAAGAACTTTTTTAAGACTGGAGAATACAGGCGATGGAATTTGGCAAAGAACAGCAGGAAAAATTTATAGCAGATATAAAAATATACGTTAACGAAAATTTACCATTGAGCAAGATTAGCGATGATGAACTCGAAGCCAAAATTGAGCAAATAGTTGCAGAACGTCTGCAGAATACATACTGCTCTATGCAGGACAGGGTAAATATTGTACAGAATGTATACAGCTCAATTCGTGGATTTGGTCTGCTCGACAGCATTATGTCAGATGATGATATTACTGAGGTTATGATTAACGGTCCTGACAATATTTTTATTGAGAAAAAAGGACGTTTGCAGAAACTGGAACAGAAATTTGAGAGTTCAAGAAGGCTTGAAGATGTGATACAGAGAATTGTGGGTTTGGCAGGCCGTGAAGTTAATCAGGCCAATCCTATCTGTGATACAAGGCTTCCTGATGGTTCCCGTGTAAATGTTGTGCTGCCTCCAATTGCTTTGTGCGGTCCGACAATTACAATACGAAAGTTCTCTAAGACACCAATGACTATTGAAAAGCTTATTGCGTATGGTTCCATTACACAGGAGATTGCTGATAAGTTACGGATGTTAGTAGAAGCTAAGTATAACATCTTTATCTGTGGCGGTACCGGTTCCGGTAAGACAACATTCTTAAATGCGTTGTCTAATTATATACCGAAAGATGAGCGTGTAATTACAATTGAGGACTCTGCCGAATTGCAGATTGCCAGAGTAGAGAATCTTGTAAGTCTGGAAACAAGAAATGCCAATACATCAGGTGCAGGTCAGATTACAATCAGAGATTTAATTAAGTCTTCACTCCGAATGAGACCGGAAAGAATAGTTGTAGGTGAGGTTCGTGGTGGTGAGGCTCTTGATATGTTACAGGCTATGAATACAGGACATGATGGCTCCCTTTCCACAGGCCATGCCAATTCAACAGAGGATATGCTTAGCCGTCTTGAAACAATGGTTTTGCAGGGAGCTGCCGGCCTTCCTTTGGAAGCTATAAGACAACAAATTGCTTCTGCTGTTGATATTATCATACATTTGTCGAGACTTAGGGATAAGTCAAGAAAAACTATGGAAATCACAGAGGTAGTCGGCTTTAAAGATGGAAAAATAGTCCTTAATCCTCTCTATCGTTTTGAAGAGGATGAGAACAGTACATTAGAGAAAGTTTCAGGCTCTCTTAAGAGAACAGATAACAAAATGATTAATACATTTAAATTACAGCTTGCAGGCAAAAAAGTAGAGATATGAGGTGACAGACTAATGTTTACTAAAAAGACTGAAGAAAAAGAACCACAGTACTATAAATCGGCAACTAATATAGACACTTTAAACTACAGAGTTTACTATATGTCAAAAACTGAGATAATCACGGCATTTGTAATAGCTTTTGCTGTTGGCGCTGCAGTCGGTTATCTGTTCTATGGCGGATTGTTCAAGGACGAATTCGGCGACCCTACAACCGAAACATATATATCTAATCTGATAATTTGTACGGTAGTAGGATTAATATCTGCCAGGGTGTACCTGCCAATGAAAAATAAATCACTTCTCAAAAAGAGAAATATGGAATTAAGCAGGCAGTTCAAAGATATGCTTGATGGTCTTACAGCGTCACTTAATGCAGGTAACAATGTTAACGATGCTTTTGTTGCGGCTTATTATGATTTAAAAGTTCAGTATGATGAAGGTGCTTACATTCTTAAAGAACTGGAGGTCCTTATTGCCGGTATTAACAATAATGTTGCAATTGAAGATGTTCTGGCTGATTTTGGTGAAAGAAGTAACAATGACGACATACGCAGTTTTGCAAACGTATTCAGAATAAGTTATCGCAAGGGCGGCAACATAAAAGATATTATTAGAAATACCCAGAATATCCTCAGCGATAAAATGAATATCCATGAGGATATTGAGACAATAGCTGCCTCTAACAATATGGAGCAGTACATAATGATTGTTATGCCTATACTTATTGTGGGAATGATAAAACTTTCAAGCCCGGATTTTGCGGCTAATTTTGCAACGTCGACAGGAATTGTGTCAACAACAATAGGTGTCATTATATATGTAATTGCGTACAAAATCGGCAAGTCCATTTTGGAAATTAAAATTTGATTTAAGGAGGTCTGGTTATGGAACTTCTGACAGTGACAGATTATGTTTTTATTATTGCAGGCGCAGCGGTGCTTTTTATATGGCTGGTATTCTATTTTGCGGGACTTAAGCACAATTCACTTTTTGAAGGGCTTGATAACAAAGAATATCCTTTAAAAGATATATATGGTCTTGGATATGCTGTATTGATGCTGTTCAGACATAATTTTAAATCTAAAGGTGACAGGAAAATAAGACAGCATTTAGAAATTCTATATGATAAAAAATATAACGATTATTACATACGGGTTGTGCGTTCACAACAGGTTACAATAGGGATGACCATATTAGTTATTGCTTTTGCTTTATATGGTTTGGGCTCATCAGCTTTGCTTACAGTTGTCGGAATAGTTATGGCAGGTACAATATTTTATTACTATGGAACGGTACCTGAGAGAAAAATCCAGGAAAGGTCGGATGAATTGGTACACGATTTTTCAGAGGTAGTATCAAAGCTTGCTTTGCTTACTAATGCCGGTTCAATATTGAAAGAAGCCTGGGAAGAAGTTGCATACGGCAGCGAGGGCATAATATACGATGAGATGAAGAAAGCAGTTGTTGATATGAATAATGGTGTATCAGAGGTTGATGCGATTCATGAATTCGGGAATCGTTGCGTAATACCGGAGGTTAAGAAGTTTGCATCTACAATTGCCATGGGTGTCACAAGAGGTAACAGTGAGTTAGTATATATGCTTCAGGAACAGAGTAAGGAAGTGTGGCAGTTAAAAAAACAGCTGGTCAAAAGAGATGCCGAAAAAGCCGGCAGTAAATTGTTGTTACCACTGTGTCTTATGTTTATAGGTATCCTTATTATGATTATGGTGCCTATATTTTCTAACATGGGTGTTTAATTTAAGTAAACATACAAAAGTAAAAGAAAGGAGGAGAGATTATGTTACAGAGTCTTTCACTTATGCTTAATGCTGCATGGCTTAATGCCAAAAGCAGACTTACCAAGGAGGATGGTGCAGTAGATATTGTTGCAATCGTTGTCTTAATTGCAATCGTAGTTGTAATTGCAATTCTCTTCAGAGATTATATTGCTGATTTTATTGGTAACATTTTTAAGTCTGCGTCTGAAAATGCTGACAATCTTAATAATCCAGTTCAGGCAGATAAATTAAATTAGGAAATCGAAGCACAGATATGCTTACTGTGGCGGGAAGCTTAATGCTTCCCGCAAAATCCTACTACAAAGGGGTGCTGAAATGTTTAAGAATTTGCACAAAAGAATGAAAAATGAAAATGGTGTTGTTGTAATTGTAGAAGCAGCTTTTGTTTTTCCAATTATGTTCGTAATTCTTTTCGTTTTGATTTATATGGGAAATATATATTATATAAGGTCGAGCATAGATGCTATTGCACAGCAGTATGCTATTAAGGGGGCAAGTTATTGCGTAGATCCTAATTTGGCAAGTATTCAGGCGGGGAAAGTCCCGAATGTTGAAAATATAAAGACAGAACCTTACAGATATTTTATCGGCGGAATGTCTGATGAAGAGCGCACAATTGAAAATGAGGTTATTGAAGCTGTTAAAAATAGCGGTGTAAGTATTTTTAAAAGTATGAATCCTCAAATTACTAATACAAATATTGCGAAGTTTAATAATTTTATAGTATATTCAACTTTTTCGGTGCAGATAGATTATACCTTCAGATTCCCGATAAAATTACCGGGAGCCGATGATTGGGAGATTCTTAAATACAGGTCAAGAGCTGAGGTTCCGGTAGATGATTCTGCTGAATTTATCAGAAATGTAGATATGGTAATAGATATGTTTCATAATACAAAAATCGGAATATCTATTAGCTCAGCATTTAATAAGATAAATGAATTTTTGACATATTTTACTAAAAGTTAATGGAGGAACCGGATAATGATAGAAAAATTTTGTAAACGCGACAGAGGTAGTGTATCAGTTTTTTTGGCCATAATTCTTGTTCCAATGTTAACCATTGCAGCTCTTTTTGTTGATGCTTCCAAAATTAAAATGGCAAAGGGAGTAGCTGCATCTGCAACGGATTTGGCTCTTAATACGGCACTGACAGATTATGATACTATGCTTAAGGATATGTATGGTCTTTTTGCCACTGCACAGGACACGGATGAGTTATATACAAGACTTGAAGATTATTATAGAACCTGTATTACCTCTGCCGGTATTAATGATGTTGATGCCCAGAATGTGGTTGAACAGTTAATGGCACAGCTTGGTGCTGTTGAACAATCCGGGAATATATCTGATCTTCTGAATATGGAACTCATTGATTTTACGGCCAGCAAAGTGTCAGGCGGAAACCTGGCTAATGCTGCAATTATGAAGAATCAGATTGTAGAGTTTATGAAATACAGAAGTCCGGTTAATACGGGGCTTAGTTTTATTTCTTCAATTAATGCTTTTAAGACTTTAAGTAAGCAGACAGAGCTTGTGGAAGACAGGACAAAATATTATGAAGAAGAAAAGAATGTATTGGATACATTAAAGAATGCATGGATACATATTGAAAAATATAATCAAACTGAAATCGGAACTAACGGTGAGACCTATTTAAATCGTATGCTGGAAACTGTTAAAGTCTGGGAAGGAGAGTATAGAAAGTATCACAATTATACAATAAAAGATCTTGTGGCTCCGTTGGATAGTGATGATAGTTTAGAGTCCTATTTTTCATATCCGTGGTTTGCGGAAAAATATTATGACCCTAATGGAGAAAATATTTATGGGGATAAAGTAGAGTATCCGAATGATTTGGATAGTGATGGGAATACTATTGAGGATTTGTGGAAATTTTTTAATTTCGATATTTCTGCTGCAAAATATCATACATATGTAGATTTTATGAGTGATAATAAGGGAATTCTGGATGCTGACGGAAACCCTAAAACACGCTACGATAAAGAAACAAGACCGACAAAAGAAGCAATAGACAAATTAATAGAAAGTTTTAATGTATATTATAATCGAACACAAAGTAATTTTGCTACTTTGAAAGCGTATATTTCTGATAATAAAGCTGGAGAAAATGATTTTCAGTATCTTGCACAGGCACTGAGGTATCACGAAATAGGTGGATATGGTTCTACTGTCTTTAATATGTATACTATATATCAAAGCCTAAAATATACAATTTTGTGGGCAGAAGAAGATACATATGTTAAAGATGATTGGCTTAAATTACAAATAAAATATGTTAACGAGATGCAAAATTTTGTGGACATAACTAAACATTTGAGAGAAATTGCCAATAGTGAAGCATACAAGAACCAGATTAACAATGAATTAAAAGCAACCAATGATGGATTAAAAAATATAAAGAATA
>JBJENU010000194.1:0-2176 GCA_051880355.1 Lachnospiraceae bacterium
CCCGGACTTTGCAGGGTCAACGAATCGGCAGTGGGGAATATATGCTCATTGTCACAGCAAATGGCGAAAGTTGAGAAGTTTCTTGACAAAGCTACAGATGAGGCAATGGCACAGTTTGTCCGCTGTGATGGCGGGACTGCAATAATAGATATTGAAAAAATGAGGAAATATGATGAGATTATAAGAGAGCGTGTTGTTTACAGAATAATTAGTGATGCGGCGGGCATGAAGAAGGATATAGAACGCATTCATGTTGAATATGTGCTTGGCCTTATGGATGGCGTGTCAGGCAAAAGGGTAGACCTTCCTTATGGGCTTGCCGCTAAAAGAGAATATAATCTGATTTATGTAGGAAAGACATTTCCTTCAAAGGTCTATGACTGGGAATTACAGGTTTTTACCGACTTGGACAGTAAGGATGAGTTTGTAGCAAAATTAAAAAATGAATATCCTGAAAAAAAAGTCTGTACTATTGAAATAGATTATGATAAAATAGAAATTGGACTTGTTTTGCGGAACAGACAGCCGGGTGATTTTATTACCATTGACAGGAATGGCAGACATAAGACTGTGAAGAAGTTTTTTATTGATGAAAAACTTCCGCTGTCAGACAGAGATATGCCAATAGTGTTTGATGGCAGTGAAGCGGTGTGGATTGTTGGCAGACGTCAAAACAGCAGATATGCAATCGGTCAGGATACCGGCGTTAAGGCTTTTCTTGTTGTGGCAGGAACCGGGCTTTAGCGGCTGAAAGGAAGAAAATATGAGTAACATTAAAGTACTTATTGATGAAAAAACTCTTCTACAAAAGATTGATGAAATTGCAGCGCAGATAAATGAGAAGTACGCCGGAGAGGCAGTTAAAATTATCGGAATTCTCAAGGGTAGCGTTTTCTTTGTGACTGAACTTGCAAAAAGGATTACAACAGATGTATATCTTGATTTTATGCAGGTCTCAAGTTACGGAGAAGAAACTGTAAGCAGTGGTGATGTGGTGATAACCAAAGATTTGGAAGATTCCATAGAGGGTCAGCATATAATCCTGGTGGAAGATATTGTTGATACCGGGTATACACTTAACAAGCTTATGCCAATGCTTATGGACAGAAATCCGGCAAGCCTTGAATTATGCGTGCTTCTTAGCAAGCCTTCGCGACGCATGGCAGATGTCACAATAGATTATTGTGGGTTTGAAATCGAGGACAAATTTGTCGTAGGTTTCGGTATGGATGCAGCGCAGAAATATAGAAATTTGCCTTATATAGGCTATATTGAAGAATAGAGGTAATAAATGGAGACAAAAAAGAGAAAAACAGGCGGATGGGGCGTATATATTTTTATGCTCCTAATGTTACTGGGAATTTACCTGCTTGCCAATATGAACAGCAGCAATGGCCAGGTATATTCTTACAGGCAATTTGTGGAAGACATCAGGGATAATAGGATTGAATCTGTAATTATCAGCCAGAATCAGGAAGTCCCTACAGGTGTGGTAGTTGTAAAACTTAAAGGTGCTACCAAAAATGTGAGCTTTTACACATCTGATGTAAATGCCATTCAGGAAATGATTAAGCCTTATGAGGAAATAGATTTTGCTGTTTCTGATGTTGCAAGGGAGAGCATTCTATTTACAACGATTCTGCCACTTGGCATAGGAATTATTGCACTTATATTCATATTCTTTATGATGACCCGTACCGGTGGCGGTGGCGGAGGCTCTAATGCCAAAATGATGAATTTTGGAAAGAGCCGTGCAAGAAAGCTTGATGAGGGCGAGAATACAATTACTTTCGCCGATGTGGCCGGATGTGATGAGGAAAAAGAAGAACTGGCAGAAATTGTTGACTTTTTAAAGGACCCTGTCAAGTACAATAATCTTGGAGCAAGAATCCCTAAGGGCGTTATTCTTACAGGCCCTCCGGGAACAGGTAAAACACTTCTTGCCAAGGCAATTGCAGGTGAGGCAAAGGTTCCGTTCTTTTCGATTTCGGGTTCTGATTTCGTTGAAATGTTTGTCGGTGTAGGTGCGTCACGTGTAAGGGACCTTTTCAGTGATGCCAAGAAGAATGCACCATGTATTGTATTCATAGATGAAATTGATGCTGTGGCAAGAAAAAGAGGAACAGGTATGGGTGGAGGACACGACGAGCGTGAACAGACACTTAACCAGATGCTT